>NZ_JBHWBS010000034.1:14372-70483 GCF_042735655.1 Streptomyces sp. NPDC059567
TCACCGCGGGCCCGCGCGCGGCGCCACGCCCCCCCCCCCTACACAGGGCGCCGCCGCCGCCTCTGGCGCGCGCCCCGAGGGCTTTCGGCTTCGGTGGGCCCGCTACGCCGGCGGCGTCTCGCCCGCCATCAGCTCGTCCGCGTCGATGATCCGGTACGCGTACCCCTGCTCGGCCAGGAACCGCTGGCGGTGCGCCGCGAAGTCCTGGTCGATGGTGTCCCGCGCGACCACCGAGTAGAAGTGCGCCTGGTGGCCGTCGGCCTTCGGCCGCAGCACCCGGCCGAGGCGCTGCGCCTCCTCCTGGCGCGAGCCGAAGGTGCCCGAGACCTGGATCGCGACCGTCGCCTCGGGCAGGTCGATCGAGAAGTTCGCGACCTTCGAGACGACCAGCACGCTGATCTCGCCCTCACGGAACGCGTCGAAGAGCTTCTCGCGCTGCGCGTTCGACGTCTCGCCCTTGATGACCGGCGCGTTCAGATGCTCGCCGAGCTCGTCGAGCTGGTCGATGTACTGGCCGATGACGAGGGTCTGCTGCCCGGCGAACTTCTTCACCAGGGCCTCCGTCACCTTCCGCTTCGTCGCCGTCGTCGCGCAGAAGCGGTACTTCTCCTCCGGCTCCGCCGTCGCGTACGCGAGCCGCTCGGAGTCCGTGAGGTTGACCCGGACCTCGACGCAGTCGGCGGGCGCGATGTACCCCTGCGCCTCGATCTCCTTCCACGGCGCGTCGAAGCGCTTCGGGCCGATCAGCGAGAAGACGTCCGACTCGCGCCCGTCCTCCCGGACCAGGGTCGCCGTGAGCCCGAGCCGCCGCCGGGCCTGGAGGTCGGCGGTGAACTTGAAGACCGGCGCCGGCAGCAGGTGCACCTCGTCGTAGACGATCAGGCCCCAGTCGCGGGAGTCGAAGAGCTCCAGGTGCGGGTAGATGCCCTTCCGCTTGGTCGTCAGGACCTGGTACGTGGCGATGGTGACCGGCCGGATCTCCTTCTTCGTACCGGAGTACTCACCGATCTCGTCCTCGGTCAGCGAGGTCCGCTTCACCAGCTCGTGCTTCCACTGCCGGGCCGAGACGGTGTTCGTCACCAGGATCAGCGTGGTGGCCTGCGCCTGCGCCATCGCACCGGCGCCGACCAGCGTCTTTCCCGCGCCACAGGGCAGCACGACGACCCCGGAGCCGCCGTGCCAGAAGCCCTCGACGGCCTGCTTCTGGTACGGGCGCAGCGCCCAGCCGTCCTCGGCGAGGTCGATGGGGTGCGCCTCGCCGTCCACGTAGCCGGCCAGGTCCTCGGCGGGCCAGCCCAGCTTCAGGAGCGTCTGCTTGATCTGCCCGCGCTCGGAGGGGTGCACGGCGACGGTGTCCGGGTCGATCCGGTTGCCGACCAGCGGCTGGACCTTCTTGGAGCGGAGGATCTCCTCCAGGACGGGCCGGTCGGTGGTGGTGAGGACGAGGCCGTGAGTGGGGTGCTTGGAGAGCGTCAGCCGGCCGTAGCGGGCCATCGTCTCGGCGACGTCCACGAGGAGCGCATGCGGCACGGGGTAGCGGGAGAACTCGACCAGCGCGTCGACGACCTGCTCGGCGTCGTGCCCGGCGGCGCGGGCGTTCCACAGGCCGAGCGGGGTCACACGGTACGTGTGGATGTGCTCGGGCGCCCGCTCCAGCTCGGCGAAGGGCGCGATGGCACGACGACAGGCCTCGGCCTGCTCGTGGTCGACTTCCAGGAGCAGCGTCTTGTCGCTCTGGACGATGAGTGGTCCGTTCACGCCTGATCAGGTCCTTCCCGCCGTACCGCGCCCGGGGATTCCGCAGCGGCCAAACATCCAGTGTGCCTGAGGTCCGGCCACCGGTGCCGGGGAGCGGACCTCGGGCACAGCGCACCGGGCGGTCAGACCTGGTCGTCCGCCAGTTCGGCGACGCCCGTGATGCGGTGCAGGGGGTACGTGCGGACTTCGTCCGCCGTGTGGTCGTAGCCCGTCACGAAGCCGCCCTCCACCCGGACCGGGGCGATGACGCGCTGGCTCGCCGCGCCCTCCGCGTTCACGTAGCCGATCCAGACGGCGGAACCGGTCATCGCGGCGGCCTGGACCGTGGCCAGGGTCTCGGCCGGGGAGGTCCGGGGGAGTTCGCCGGCCACGGCGGGCGCGCCCTCGGGGCGCTCCTTGCGGACGGCCGTCGAGGCGAGGTCCCCGGCCCGGATCGCGCGGACCGCCGCGCCGAGCAGGGTCGCGTCCGGGGCGGGCGGGCCGTCCGGGACGGGAACGGGCGCGGTGCGGGCACCCGTGCGGTAGGCGTCGGCGCGGGTGATCAGGACGTCGCCCTCCGCGGACTCGGCGGCCGGGGCGTACCCCATCGACCGCAGGCCGTCGAGCAGCGCGGCCGGGTCCGTCTGCGAGGCGAGCACGGTCGGCGCGAGGCGGCGCAGCCGCAGCGACGCGGAGCGCTTGTCGGCCAGGATCTCGCCGAGGAGCGCGTCGTCGTCGCAGCGCACGTAGGCGGAGGCGGCGCCGACCCGCAGATGGCCGTGTTTCCGCGCCACGTCGTCGATGAGGTACGCGAGGGGCTGCGGAACGGGCGTGCGGGAGTGTGCCGTCAGGAAGTCGTGCAGGTCCGAGGCGGTGCGTCCGGCGTCGAGCGCGCGGCGCACCGAGCCGGGCGTGAACCGGTAGACCGTCGCGCCACCCTTCGATTCCACGTCCGCGAGCACGGAGAGCATGTGGGCGAGCGGCCGCTGGAGCGGCCCGGGGGCGACCGCGGTGAGGTCGGCCTGGAGGAGGACGTGGTCGACGGGTTCGGGCAGGAGCGGGGCGAGCAGGGTCGCCGCCCGGGAGGCGGCGAGGGACAGCTCGACGCCGTGGACGGCCACGGGCTCGGTCGCGGCCTCGGCGAGGGGCAGGTTGAGCAGCGCCCGGGCGGGCGAGGCGAGGGCCCCGCGGCCGGTGATCCCGAGCATCTCGGCCTCGGAGAGCGTCCACAGGGCGATCCGGGAGCGGAGGTCGGTGGGGGCGTGGGAGCCGGAGGAGGTGCCCGTGGCGGCACCTCGGCCGCCGGAGGCGCCCGTGCCGTACGTGGTGCCGGAGCCGCCGCTCGCGCCCCGTCCCGCTTCCGCGTCCCCGGCGGGGCCGTTACGGCCCGCGCCCCGCAGCGGTCGTTCCCACCGCAGTCGGGCCAGCAGCGTCTCCGGGTCCGCAGCCGAGCCCGGCGGGAGCGTGGCCTGCAGGGTCAGGACCCGCCGCCGGACCTCCGGCGCCGCGCCCCGGTCGAGGTCCGGGCCCAGCGTGGACAGCGCACGGCCCTTCGCGTCCTGGCCGCCGACCAGGCCGGAGGCGCGCGTCCCCACCAGCCAGGCCGTGACGAGCCCGGCCCAGCGCTCTGCCGCCGGCAGGTCGAGCCAGTCGTCGTACGCGGGCGTCGGCGCGTACCGCTCGTCCGCCTCGCCGTCCGAGGCGAGCAGCCCCGCCCCGTAACAGAGCTCCAGCCAGAACGCCGCGACCGGCTCCGATACGTCCAGCGCGCCGGCCGTCCGCTTGAGGTCCCGTACCGAAAGCCCGCCCGAGCGCAGAACGGCGGGACCGCCCTGGTCCCAGCCCTTCAACAGCTCCTCGACCGTCGCGAGCGCCGTGTACGCCTGACCGGCCGCCGCGCTGTCCACAACCTGGGGACGGTATTCGCGCAGGACGGACAGCTCCGGTGCATGCGGCTCCGGCGCTCGGTGGGCCCGCCCGCCCCGCAGATGCAGCGCGGCCTCGCGCGGCAGCACCACCGTGCGCGTCGAGGCGGGCAGCAGCAGACCGCGGTCGCGCAGCCAGCGCACCGGCGGGGCCGGGTTCGCCGTCACCTCTCCGTACGGCGGACCCCACACCAGCCGGTCGAGGACCGCCAGCGCATCCGGCGGCGCCGTGTCGAGCAGCGCGCCCATCCGGTCCCGGTCGGTGAACAGCTCCGTCAGCGCGGCCACCGCGGAGACCGGGTCGTGCGTCGCGGGCAGCCCGGCCGCCGCGATGATCTCCTGGATCCGGCCCGGCGACATCCCGGCCGTGGCCTCGGAGACGGTCGGGCCGAGACCGGTCGGGGACGGGTGCTGCGGGGAGGGCGCGAGCAGCTCGCGCGCGGTCCGCACCAGCCGCAGCCGGTCGTCGTCGCCCCAGACCAGGGCCTGTTCGCGCAGCACCCCCACCGCGCGCGGCAGCGCCGCCTCGATGTCCGGGTCGCCGTCGTCGCCGGAGAGCAGGGCGAGGAGGACGGAGTACGGGGCGGGGTCCGGGGCCACGGCCAGCGCCTCGGCGGTCTGCAGCGTGAACCGGTCGAGCCGTTCGAGCGCGCGGACGACGGAGCCGCGGGTGCCGGCCCGGGTGGCGAGCTGGGTCAGATCGTTCGGTACGGGGGAGAGCAGATCCGGGCGCGCCCGCAGCAACGCGGCAAGCCCCTCGTCGCCCCGCGCGCGCAGCGCCTCCGCAAGCGTGCGCGGCGCTGCGGCGGCGCCAGTTCCTCCGGGCACGTGCGCCTCCCGATCGAGCTCACCGATCCCCATCCGCCCCACGTTAGCCCCTGCGCGGGCGCTAACGTCGGGGCGTACCGGCTGTGGAGGGGCACTGTGGGGATCGAGAGCGACCAGTTGGTCTTCGACTATCTGAGCCGGGTCGGCGATCTGGCGCAGCAGCGGCAGCTTCCGTCGAGCACGAGGATGCGGCTCGTGTCGACGCTGCGGAGCGAGATCGACCGTCGGCGCGCCACGTACGGCCAGGAGAGTCCGACCGCGATCCGCGGCATCCTCCAAGAGCTGGGCACGCCGGACGAGGTGGTGGACGGGGCGGCGGGGAACGCTCCGGCACCGAAGCTGCCGGAGCAGCAGAGCGGACGGTCACGGAAGAAGAGCGAGGCGCCGAAGCCCGTACCGGGCGCGGCGCCTCCCCATCTGGCGGGCATGGACGAGGTCGGGACGGCGGACACCGAACCGGACTGGTGGCGCCTGGGCGACGACACACCGGAGCCGCGGCCGGGGGACGACCTGGTGCCGGGGTTCAGGGGCGGGGTGGAGATCCCGGAGCTGCTGAAGCCGCCGGTGGAGGACGAGGAGGAGCCGGAGGAGCCGGTGGAGCCGAGGCGCGGCTGGCGCCGCGTGCTGCGCCGCGCGCCCGTGGAGGCGGAGGGGGGCACCGAAGAGGCCGTACCGGCCCGCCGCTTCCGCCTGGGCAGCCCCCTCCTGCTCCTGGCCGCACTCCTCCTGATCGGCGGGGCCGTCTTCGGCTCCCTGATCCCCCTGGCCCTGGGCTGGCTCCTCGCCTACGCCTCCCGTCGCCTCTCCCGCGCCGAGATCCAATGGGCCGTCGTCATCCTCCCGGCCCTGGCGGCCACGACGGGCGCGGTCTGGCTCTGGGGCCGAGTGGCGGGCCGCTGGGGCGCCCCGGTCGCACGCGGAGGCGAGGCGATGGGCGCGGCGATCTCGGAAACGTGGCCGTGGACCCTGAAGGGCGCGGCACTCGCCTCGGCTCTGTTCCTCCTGTGGCGATCCCGGAGGGGCTGAGGGCAGATCAGGGGCGGGACGGGTTCATGACGGCCGCGAAGGGGGTCGAAGCGTCGGCCTCCACGGTGAACAGGTCGTACCTGCGGTACTCCCTCTGGGTCTCGGCGTCGTCGATGAGGCCCTTGCCCTTGAACGTGGAGATGGTGGCGTCCCAGTTGGAATCGCCTGTACCCAGTCCCCACCACGCGGTCACATAGCGGGGCTTTCGCGTCACATTGATCAGGTTGTTGTTGTAGTGCACCGGTGCGTGGTGGATTCGGAACTCGCCGCCGCACTCCTCTGGGGAGCAGTAGAGGATCGACTCCTCGTCCCACGAATACTGCGCCGCGCGGAAGGTGTCCAGATCGATCCGCCCGCGGTCCATTCGCATGACGAGGGCGGTCATGTCAGCGTCGATCACGTCGAACTTCGCCGACCTGGGAATCTGGACGATCTTGTCCTCGCTGTACTCCTCACCCGGTTCGAACCAATAGCCGGGCCCCACGAACGGGCCCACGCCGAGAGCGGTCCACCCGATGGAGCCGACGTGAAGCGATACGTCACCGTCCCCGCTCTCCAGTGCCTTCCTGCGGTCTCTCAGTTCCGTGCTCTTCTCGACGTACTCTCCGGTGCGCCCGTAGACCGACCAGTCGTCGCCGAGGATGTACACGGCAACGGACCCGGTGTTCTTCAGGTGAAACGTGACCGGCAGGTGGACCACCTGCCGTTCGAGGTCCGCACGCGGCACCCCGAACTTCACGTGCAACGCCAGGTTCGCCGGCGCGGCGGTGGGCTGGTACAGAGACGAGTAGGCGATGTTCACGGCGGCCAGGAGCACTGTCGCCATCACCCCGGCGGCGATCTTCGTCGGGTGCGGTGTACCCCGCCACACCTTCGCCCGGATGGCCACCGACAGTGCCCACAGGGACCAGACGAAGAGCGGGAAGACGGCCAGCATGTAGGGCGTGTCCCGCATGTAGGGCGTGTATTCCGCCTCCTGGGACCACAGGACGACCAGCATGGTGGTGGCGGTCAGCGCGATGAGGACGCCGATGAGGACGATCGCCCCGGAGATCTTCAGGCCCCGCTTCCCCCAGTAGTCGAAAACCGCCACGGCCGCCGCGACCTCGGCCACGCCCCCGAGCATGAACACGAACCCCGTGATCCGCCCCGCGAACGTCAGCGCCTCGAAGGCGTCCGGGATGCCGATGCTGGTCAGCAGGGCCCAACAGCCCACCAATCCAGCCACCAGCAACACGATCGTCGCGCGTCTGCGCCGGGTGTGGTCGGGCCAGGTGTCGCTGCCGGCCCCTTGCCAGCACACGGAGGACCGGTCCTCCAGATCCAGGTCCTTCGGGTAGCCGTGGCGGCGGAGAATGCGCCGCAGTTCCTGCGGAGACCAGGCGCTGCCCACCGTCTCGGCGCCGATGCGCACCTCGCGCAGACCCCGGCTGTCGGGCGGAAGCACCGTGACCTTGGTCCGGCTTCTCATACGCCCAGCGTCGTGCCGGATGGAGCCACCCGCAGTCGGTGAGGCTCCATTGGAGTGCCGGCCTAGCCCCGCACCCCCGCCACGTCCGCTCCCCATGGCGCCCCAGGAACCACCAGCGGTGACCCCGTCACCGGGTCCGGGACGACGACCGATTGCAGGCCGAAGACGTCGTGGACCAGGTCCGCCGTCACCACGTCGCCCGGCGGGCCCTCCGCCACCACGCGGCCCGCCTTCATCGCGACCAGGTGGTCGGCGTACCGCGCCGCCTGGTTCAGGTCGTGGAGGACCAGGACGACCGTCCGGCCCCGCGCCACGTTCAGGCGGCGGACCAGGTCCAGGACCTCCACCTGGTGGGCGATGTCCAGATACGTCGTCGGCTCGTCCAACAGCAGCAGGTCCGTCTCCTGCGCGAGCGCCATCGCGATCCAGACCCGCTGCCGCTGACCGCCCGACAGCTCGTCCACCGACCGCTCGGCCAGCTCGGCGACGTCCGTCGATGCCATGGCCTCGACGACCGCCCGCTCGTCCGCCTCCGACCACTGCTTCCACCACGCCTGGTGCGGCTGACGCCCGCGCGACACCAGGTCCGCCACCGTGATCGCCTCCGGCGCGACGGGGGTCTGCGGCAGCAGGCCGATCGACTGCGCGATCCGCTTCGTCGGCAGCTTCGCCAGCGACTCCCCGTCGAGCAGCACCGCGCCGCCCGCCGGCTTGAGCAGCCGCCCGAGCGCCCGCAGCGTCGTCGACTTCCCGCAGGCGTTCGGGCCGACGATCACGGTCACCTTGCCGTCCGGGACGGCGAGGTCCAAGTCCTTCACGACCGTACGGTCCTCGTACGCGAGCGTCAGCTCGCGCGCGGTCAGCCGACTCACGACTTTCCTCCCACGCTTCGGCTCCGGACGATGAGCCAGATCAGATACGGGGCGCCGACCGCCGCCGTCAGGACACCCACCGGCAGCTCGGTCGGCGAGAACAGCCGCCGGCCCAGCAGATCCGCGAGCACCGCGACGAACGCGCCCGTCAGCGCCGAGGACAACAGCGGGATCTGCGCCGTACGCGTCATCCGCCGGGCGATCTGCGGTGCCAGCAGCGCCACGAAGTCGACCGGACCGGCCACCCCCGTGGCCACCGACGCGAGCACGACGCCGACGAACACGAGCCCCAGCCGGACCCGCCCGAGCGAGACCCCCAGCGCCGTCGCCGTGTCGTCGTCCAACGACACCGTGCGCTGGGCCCGCGCCGCCCACAGGATCGCCGGCAACAGCACGAGCAGCGTCCAGCGGATCGGGGCCGCCTCGTCCCAGCCCCGCCCGTTGAGCGAGCCGGTCATCCAGATCTGCGCCTGCTGGGCTACGAGATAGTCGCCCTTGGTCATGAACAGGGTGATCAGCGAGCGCAGCGCGATCGCGAACCCGATGCCGATGAGCACGAACCGCGTCGCGTGCAGCCCGCCGCGCCAGGCGAAGACGTACACGAGCGCGGCGGCCGCGATGCCGCCGACGATCGAGAGGTACGGCAGGACGGTGTACGAGGTGAGGCCGAAGGTCATCGCGCCGACCGTCAGCGCCCCCGCGCCCTGGCTGATGCCGATGATGTCGGGGCTGGCGAGCGGGTTGCGGGCGACGGTCTGGATGAGGGCGCCGGCGATCCCGAACGCGGCGCCGACCATCAGACCGACCGCGAGCCGCGGCATCCGCAGCTCTCCGACGACGAACGTGGACCGGGATTCCTGCCCGAAGACCACCTTCAGGACCTCGGCCGGTGCCACGGACTTCTCGCCGACACAGAGGTACGCGACGCAGACCGCCGCGAGGAGCGCCACCAGGCCCAGCGCCACGAGCGCGGAGCGCCGGTGGAGCAGGAACGATCCGGCCCCGGCGCGCACCACCCCGTAGCCGGCAGGGCGCACAGACGTCGTCGTCATGCCGGCACCGCCTTGCGGCGCACCAGCGTCACCAGGAACGGCACCCCGATGAGCGCCGTCATCACACCAGCCGGCACCTCGCCCGGCGGGAAGAGCACCCGCCCGATCACGTCCGACACCAGCAGCATCACAGGCCCCACGAGCGCCGCCATCGGCAGCACCCAGCGGTGGTCGCCGCCCACGATCGCGCGGGCGATGTGCGGGACCGCGAGGCCGACGAAGGCGATCGGACCGGCCGCCGCCACCCCCGCGCCGGTCAGCACGGTCGCCCCGACGCCGCCCACCATCCGTACCGTCGCGACGCGCTGCCCGAGCCCCTTCGCCACGTCCTCGCCCAGCGCCAGCGCGTCCAGGCCACGGGCCACCGAGACCACGAGCACCGCGCCGACCAGCAGGAACGGCCAGATCTGGCCGACGACCTCGGCGTCCCGGCCGTCCAGCGAGCCGATCTGCCAGAACCGGAACTCGTCCAGCGCCGACGCCCTGGTCGTCAGGATCCCGGTCGTCACGGACAGCAGCAGCGCGTTGATCGCGGCGCCGCCGAGCGCCAGCTTCACCGGGGTCGCCCCGCCGCGCCCGCTGGAGGCGATCGCGTACACCGCGACCGAGGCGAGGGCCGCGCCCGCGAAGGCGAACCACACGTACCCCGTCAGCGTGTGCACCCCGGCGAAGGCGATCGCGAAGACCACGCCCACCGAGGCGCCCTGGCTGATGCCGAGGATGCCGGGGTCGGCGATCGGGTTGCGGGTGATGCCCTGCAGCGCCGTACCGGCCAGGGCCAGCGCGGCGCCGACCATCAGCCCGATCAGGGTCCTGGGCACCCGCATCTGCCGTACGACCTCGGCGTCGTCGCTCGTCCCGCCGTGCAGCAGCGCGTCGAGGACCGTGGACGGGGCGATGGGCCGGGCGCCCACGGCGAGGCTCAGCAGGATCGCGAGGAGGAGGGCGATGACGGCGGCGACGATGGCGAAGGCGCGTCTGGAACGGAATGCGGCTGTCATCGAGGCCCATCGGGAGGTGCGGGTGTCACGTCGCCTTCGGCGAGGCGACTTCGGTAAGGCTTGGCTCAGTCTAAGCAGCGGCCCTCATCGAACACCCGGGCACAATGTCACCCATGACTCTCTCGCGGCTTCCGCTGACCGTCGGCTTCGACCTGGACATGACGCTGATCGACTCGCGCCCCGGCATCAAGGCCACGTACGAGGCCTTCTCCGCCCAGGTCGGCGTCCCGATCGACGCCGACCTGGCCGTCTCCCGGCTCGGCCCGCCGCTGGAGCACGAGCTGGCGCACTGGTTCCCGGAGGCGGAGATCGAGGAGCGGGTCGCCCAGTACCGCGCGCTCTACCCGACGTACGCGATCGAGCCGTCGCCGGCGATGGTCGGCGCGCGGGATGCGATTCAAGCCGTTCGTGAGGCGGGCGGCCGGGCGATCGTCGTCACCGCGAAGAACGAGCCGCACGCCAAGCTGCACCTCACCCACCTCGGCATCGACCCCGACGCCGTCATCGGCGGCCTGTGGGCCGAGGGCAAGGCGGAGGCGCTGCGCGAGCACTCCGCGGGCGTGTACGTCGGCGACCACACCGGAGACGTGCGCGGCGCCGCGACCGCGGGCGCCGTGTCGGTGGCCGTGGCGACCGGACCGTGCGACGAGGCGGAGCTGCGGGCCGCCGGCGCGGACGTCGTGCTGCCCGACCTGACAGAGTTCCGTGCCTGGTGGGAGGCGTACTGCGGCTAGTTGCCGCCGGCGGCGGCGAGCTTCGCCTGGCGACGCTGCGCCGCGATCGAGCGCAGCACACCGGCGCCCGCGACGAGGAATCCGACGCCCATCAGCATGCACACGGCGTACGCGACCGGCGGGAACGGGTCGGTGCCCAGGAACAGCGGAGCGACCGTGACCAGCGTGGCCACCGCGCCGATGATGAAGACGATCGCACCGGCCCGGACGAGACCGTCACCCGGCGCGGAGTCGTCCGACGGGGCGGAAGGGGTTTCACTACGCATTCGGCCAGGGTAGTTCCCAGGCCGGAGGAACAAACCGGCGACGTCTTGTCACCAGCCCGAAGCCCATTAGCCTTGGTGCCCGGGGGTCCCCCTGCTCGAGCGGAGGCGAGAGCTCGGGGGAGGGTCGGGCGCCCGCTGTAGTTGGTCCCCAGAGCCGGAATCCCGGCGCATCCATCGAGTACGAGGACAAGGACAGACGTGCCTACCGGCAAGGTCAAATGGTTCAACAGTGAGAAGGGCTTCGGCTTTCTCTCCCGGGACGACGGCGGCGACGTGTTCGTCCACTCGTCGGTGCTCCCTGCCGGAGTCGACGCCCTCAAGCCGGGGCAGCGCGTGGAGTTCGGGGTGGTCGCGGGACAGCGCGGCGACCAGGCGCTGTCGGTGACGGTCCTCGACCCGACGCCCTCCGTCGCCGCGGCGCAGCGCCGTAAGCCCGACGAACTGGCGTCCATCGTGCAGGATCTGACGACGCTCCTGGAGAACATCACACCGTCGCTCGAACGGGGCCGCTACCCCGACAAGGCGCAGGGCGCCAAGATCGCGGGCCTGCTGCGGGCGGTCGCGGACCAGCTCGACGTCTGATCCGTCCGATCCACCGCGTTACGGGAACGCCAGTGCGTCCGGGCCGAGGGGCGGTACCAGCCCCTCGGCCGCGGCGCGCGTGAGCAGCCCGCGGACCGCCGCGTAGCCGGCCTCTCCGAGGTCGGCCGTGAACTCGTTGACGTAGAGACCGATGTGCTGGTCGGCGACCTTGGGGTCCATCTCCTGCGCGTGCTCGAGCACGTACGGGCGCGAGGCGGCCGGGTCGTCCCAGGCCATCCGTACGGACGTACGGGCCGCGTCGGCGAGGCGCAGCAGCATGTCCGGGCCGAGCGAGCGCCGGGCGACGATCGCGCCCAGCGGGATCGGCAGGCCGGTGGTGTCCTCCCAGTGCGCGCCCATGTCGGCCAGCGCGTGCAGGCCGTAGTTCTGATAGGTGAACCGGGCCTCGTGGATGACGAGCCCCGCGTCGACCTTCCCGTCGCGCACGGCGGGCATGATCTCGTGGAACGGCATCACGACGACGTTCCCCACTCCTCCCGGGACGACGTCGGCGGCCCAGAGCCGGAAGAGCAGGTACGCGGTCGAGCGCTCGCTCGGTACCGCGACCGTCTTCCCCGTGAGGTCCACCCCCGGCTCCCGCGTCAGCACCAGGGGGCCACAGCCGCGGCCCAGCGCGCCGCCGCAGGGCAGCAGCGCGTACTCGTCGAGGATCCAGGGCAGCACCGCGTACGAGACCTTCAGGACGTCGTAGGCGGTGTCGACGCTCTCGGCCCAGCCGTTGGTGAGGTCGATGTCGGCGAACGTCACGTCGAGGCGCGGGGCGCCGGGGACGCGGCCGTGGGCCCAGGCGTCGAAGACGAAGGTGTCGTTCGGGCAGGGCGAGTACGCGATCTTGAGCTTGGGCGTCATGGGGCGGGCTCCACGAAGACGGAGGTGCTGAGCAGCTGGAACGTGTGCCGCAGCGAGTCCAGGGCCTCGCCGATGCGCCAGGCGGCGCGGTCGCGGGGGCCGACGGCGTTGGAGACGGCGCGGATCTCGACCACGGGCAGGCCGTACGCGGCAGCGGCCTCGGCCACGCCGAACCCCTCCATCGCCTCGGCGGCGGCGCGCGGGTGACGCCGTGCCAGCTCGTCGGCGCGCTCGGCGGTGCCGGTGACGGTGGAGACGGTGAGCACGGGTGCGACGGTGTGGGGCCGGGCGCCCTGGGCGAGCGCGGCGGAGATCCGCCGGGTGAGGGTGCCGCCCACGGCGTGCGAGGACCGTCCGAAGCCGAGCTCCTCGACGGTCAGATAGCCGTCGGGGGTCTGCGCGCCGAGGTCGGCGGAGACGATGGCGTCGGAGACGACGACGGAGCCGAGGGGCGCGAGCGGCTGGAACCCACCGGCGATGCCGGCCGAGACCACGAGGTCGTAGGGCGCATGCGGGGCGGCGGCGGGGTCGTGGGCGGCGGCCGGGGTGTGCGTGCCTTGGGCCGAGGCGGCGGCTGGGGCGTGCGTGGCTTGGGCCGGGGCGGCGGCCGCGTGTGCGAGGGCCGTGGCGGTGGCCGCGGCCGCCGAGGCGGGGCCGACGCCGCCGACGAGCACGTCGACCACTGCGGCTTGCCCCGCGGGTCCCGTATCCGCGTGGCGGCGCAGCACGAAGCCGCCGGGCAGCGGGAACTCGCCCGAGCCCGGCCCGCCGAACGTGATGCCCCGGGCGACGGAGTCCGCCTCCGCCGCCACGGCCGTCACGATCAGGATCCGGAGGGCCACCGGAGGATCAGGCGTCCTTCTTCAGCTGGAAGTGCCAGATGCCGGTCAGCTTCTTGCCGTCGTTCTCGACGATGGTGACCTGCGTCGAGTCGGAGGCCTCGCCGGTCTGGGTGGAGAAGAAGGCGCTGGCCGGGATGGTCCGGTACGTCTTCTTGTACGGCTCCGGCTCGGCGTTCTGGCCGCCGAGGAAGATCGTCCAGCCGTTCTCGGCGATCGAGGGGTCGACACCGAAGCGGATCTTGTCGTCCGCGGAGACCGTGATGGTCTTCTCGGCCTTCTTGTTGAGGCACTGCTGGATCTGCGACTCCTTGATGGCGTCGCCGTCGTTGTAGCAGGCGGCCTCGGAGTGGATCGACTCGGTCCCGACCGTCAGGGTCGCGAGCGGAGTCGGCTTGTCGCAGGCGGAGAGTACGAGGAGCCCGGCGGAGACGGCCCCGAGGGCGACGGCGGCCCGGCGGCGCGAGCCGGTGAAGAACGCAACGGTCATGGCCCGAAGGCTATCGGGCGCACCGGACTCCGCCACGCGGGGGTGCGGCGCGCCGCGTTTTCGGTACGACCACGCGCCCGCCGGTGCCCGCCCCGCCCCGGCGGGACGGTCTCCCGGGCGGGGTGGGGCGGGGGCTCACGTCACCTCCGCCTTCTTGCCGTCCGGGGTGCGCGCCGCCGTCAGGAGGCCGCGGACCGCCAGGAGCGCGCCCAGGCCCAGGATGGCCGCGGCCACCCACATGCCCACCTGGCCGCTCAGGGGGAGCGAGATGCCGATCCCGCCACCCACCACCCACGACATCTGCAGCAGCGTCTCCGAGCGGGCGAACGCCGACGTGCGGACCACCTCCGGCACGTCCCGTTGGATCAGCGCGTCCAGCGACAGCTTCGACAGCGCCTGTGTCAGGCCCGCCACCGCTCCCAGCACCGCCACCATCGCCCCGCTGAAGAACACCGCGGCGAGGACCGCCGCCCCGCACACGGTCAGGATCATCGTGGCGATGATCACTTCCGGCGCGTGGCCGCGCTCCTTCAGGAGCGAGCCCACCGCCGTCCCGCATGCGTTCCCCACGCCCGCCGCCACCGCCACCATCGCCAGCGACACCGCCGCGCTCTGCCCCGACAGCGGATGCTCGCGCAGCAGGAACGCCAGGAAGAAGATCAGGAACCCCGACAGCATCCGCTGCGCCGCGTTCGCCTGCAGCCCGTGCAGCACCGACGGCCCCACCGTCCGCAGGCTCGGCTTCTTCTCGCCGTGCGTCAGCAGGTGCGCCCGCCGCTCGCCCTTCGCCGAGTCGACCTTGTGCGGCATCCGGAACGCCCAGTACCCGCCCAGCAGGAACAGCGCACACGCCCCGTACAGCGGCCATGCCGGCCCGATCTGCTGCAGCCCCGCCCCGATCGGCGCGGCGATGCCGGTGGCCAGCAGGCCCGCGAGGGTGACCCGGGAGTTCGCCTTGACCAGGGAGAAGCCGTGCGGCAGCAGACGCGGCACGACGGCGCTGCGCACCACCCCGTACGCCTTCGACGCCACCAGCACGCCCAGAGCCGCCGGATACAGCTCCAGGCCGCCCGTGGACACCGCCGCCGACATGGTGATCGCCAGCACCGCCCGGGTCAGCATCGCTCCGGCCATCGCGGCGCGGCGGCCGTGCGGGATTCGGTCCAGGAGCGGGCCGATCACGGGGGCGAGGAGAGTGAACGGGAGCATCGTGATCGCCAGGTAGAGCGCGACCCGGCCGCGTGCCTCGTCGGTCGGTACGGAGAAGAAGACCGTGGAGGCGAGCGCGATGGTGATCATGACGTCGCCGGCGCCGTTCACGGCGTGCAGCTCGATCAGCTTTCCCAGACCCGACTCGCCCGCGCCGTGCGCGTGCGTCGCCTTTCGAATCCCCTTCGCCGTACCGGTGAACGGCAGGTGAAGGGCGCGCCCGACCGCCCGGCCCGCTCGGCTGAGCGGCCCGGCATGATCGTGGGATCGTGCGGACGACCGTGCGGCTGCCACTCCGTCATAGTGCCCCACGCCCGTCCCGTACGAACCGTTGGCGCGGCCCTGCGACCCTCCTCGACCCCGCACGGATGTGGTCGGGGCGTCCGCGATACGGGTCACTTGGGGCGGGCAGGTGGGCGGCGGGCGGCAGAGGGGGTAGCGTGCGTAGCGCGCCACCGGCGGAAGTTCTCGGCCGCGCGCCTCTTCGGCATCCCGCAGAATGGATGACGATAGGTGTGCCCGAGACACGCGAGACATGTCGGGTGCGGACGTCGATGCGGCCCTCTGGTCCGCTCCGCCCGCCGCCCGTAGCTTTCGCTCCCGCTCCTCGGCCCGGCGCACCCGTGAGACGGCGTAGGAGAGAAGCGAGACCTGTGAGTGCTGCGACGACGCGAAGCCGTACTGCGCGTACCCCGCGTACCCCCGACCGCCTGTGCGCCGAGGCGGTAGACCTGGCGCGGGCGGCCGCCGAGGAGGCGGCCGCACCCGGCATCGTCGGGGCGCACGTGGAGGCCGTCGCCGAGGGCGACCGGGTGGTCACGCACTTCTTCGAGTGCAAGGAGCCCGGTTACCGCGGCTGGCGCTGGGCCGTGACGGTCACGCGCGCCTCCCGGGCGAAGAACGTCACCCTCGACGAGACCGTTCTGCTGCCCGGCTCCGACGCGCTCCTCGCCCCCGAGTGGGTGCCGTGGAGCGAGCGGCTGCGGCCGGGCGACATGGGGCCGGGGGACCTGCTGCCGACGGAGCAGGACGACCTGCGGCTGGAGCCCGGGTACACCGGGGAGGACGCGCCGCCGCCGAACTCCGCGGTCTCGGAGGAGATGGCGGACCATCTCGACGTCGAGGACGCCGAGATCGTCTCCCGCACCCCGTCCCGGGGCGCGATCGCCTCGGTCGCCGAGGAGCTCGGGATGCGGCGGGCGCGGGTGCTGTCGCGGTACGGGCTGCATGTGGCGGCGGACCGGTGGGACGAGTCGTTCGGGGCGAAGACACCGATGGCGCAGGCCGCGCCGGCGTCGTGCGAGTCCTGCGCGTTCCTGGTGCCGCTGGCGGGCTCGCTGAAGCAGGCGTTCGGTGTCTGCGCGAACGAGTTCTCCCCGGCGGACGGGCGTGTCGTGTCGCTCGCCTACGGCTGCGGCGGGCACTCGGAGGCGGCGGTCATGCCGAAGCCGCCGCGGCCGGCGCCGCCGGTGCTGGACTCGATGGGCGCGGACGAGTTCCCGCTGCGACCGGCGAAGGACTCGGGCTCGACGACGGAACCGGACGACACCTCGGAAGACCTGGGCCACTCGTAGCGGGGACGCCGGCGCCCACTCGGGGGCAGGGCCCGGCCCCACGCCCCCCGGCGAATGCGGCCGCTCGGTGCGGGTAGCCGGGATGGCGGGGGCGGGGGCCCCTTGGCGTTTGTGGACTCGCAGGTCGCGGTACCTTCGGGCCCCGGCACAATCCCGCCCGCAGAGTGGAGTCAGACGTGAGCGTCAGCGTCAGGACGTCGACCGACGGAGCCGACCCCTTCGGTACCGCCCGGCTGCGGAGAGGCGTGCTCGATGCCTGGGGTGCCGGGCCCGCCCGGTTCCGGGAGGACGCCAACGCCGAGGAGGACCTCGCCCTCGGCGGCTACCGCGACCGCCTCGTCGTCGAGCTCGCCCAGAACGCCGCCGACGCCGCCCGCCGCGCCGGGGTGACGGGAAGGCTCCGGCTCACCCTGCACGCGGCAGGCCCCGACGCCCCCGCCGTCCTCGCCGCCGCCAACACCGGCGCCCCGCTGGACGCCACCGGCGTCGAGTCGCTGTCCACGCTGCGCGCCTCCGCGAAGCGGGGCGAGCAGGACACGGCCGCCGTCGGCCGCTTCGGCGTCGGCTTCGCCGCCGTCCTCGCCGTCTCCGACGAGCCCGCCGTCCTCGGCCGCCACGGCGGTGTCCGCTGGTCCCTCGCCGAGGCCCGCGAGCTGGCCGCCGAGGTCGCCCGGCACAGCCCCGGCCTCGGGGACGAACTGCGCCGCCGCGACGGCCACGTCCCGCTGCTGCGCCTCCCGCTGCCCGCCGAGGGCACCGCCCCCGACGGCTACGACACCGTGGTCGTGCTCCCGCTGCGCGACTCCGCCGCCGTCGACCTCGCCGAGCGGCTCCTCGACTCCATCGACGACGCCCTGCTCCTCACCCTCCCCGGCCTCGCCGAGATCGTGGTCGACACCTCGGAGGGCGTGCGGACGCTCCGCCGCTCCGAGCAGGACGGCTACGTCCACATCGCCGACTCCGCCACCGGGACCCACCGCTGGCGGACCGTCAGCCACGGCGGCCCCCTCGACCCCGCGCTCCTCAAGGGCCGGCCGGTCGAGGAGCGGCTTCGCCCCCACTGGTCGGTGACCTGGGCCGTCCCCGTCGACGGCGAGGGCGCGCCGCTGCACCCCCGTACCGCCCCCGTCGTCCACGCCCCGACCCCCACCGACGAACCGCTCGGGCTGCCCGCCCTCCTCATCGCCTCGCTGCCGCTCGACACCGCCCGCCGCCACCCCGCGCCCGGGCCGCTCACCGACTTCCTGGTCGAGCGGTCGGCCGACGCGTACGCCGAACTCCTCGCGGACTGGCAGCCGGTGACGGTCGCCACGATCGACCTGGTGCCCGGTCTGCTCGGCAAGGGCGTCCTGGACGGGGCGCTGCGCGCCGCGATCCTGGAGCGGCTGCCGCGGGTGGCCTTCCTGGCCCCCGAGGCGCCGTCCGAGGACGTGCCCGCGCTGCGGCCCGTGGAGGCGGAGGTGGTGGAGGGCGCGGGCGCCGACACCGTCGCCGCCCTGGCCGAGGTCTTCCCGGCCCTGCTGCCCGCGGGGCTGGAACGGCGGCCCGAGCTGCGCACGCTGGGGATCGGACGGGTGCCGCTGACGGAGGCGATCGACCGGCTGGCCGGGGTGGACCGGGCGCCGTCGTGGTGGTGGCAGCTGTACGACTCGCTGGCCGGGGTGGACCCGGACCGGCTGACGGGCCTGCCGGTCCCGCTGGCGGGCGCGGACGCGGAACGTCCGTACGACGAAGCTCCCGACGAGGACCGCGAGGACCGCGAGGACCGCGAGGAGCAGCCCGGCTCCCGGATCCGGACCACCATCGGCCCCCGGCACGTCCTGCTGCCCCAGGACCACACCCCCGCCGACCTGACCCGGCTCGGCCTCAAGGTCGCCCACCCGGACGCCGCCCACCCCCTCCTGGAGAAGCTGGGCGCCCTGCCCGCCACGCCCCGCGCCGTGCTGACGACTCCACAGGTCAGGGCGGCGGTCGCCGGTTCCCTGGACGCGGGGGAGATCTGGGACGAGGACGGGGACAGCCTGGACGCCGACGAGCTCGCCGAGACAGTCCTCGCGCTCGTCCGGGACGCGGAGCTGGAGCCCGGCGACGAGCCGTGGCTCGGCGCCCTCGCCCTGCCCGACGAGGACGGCGAGCTCGCGCCCGCCGGCGAGCTGGTCCTGCCCGGCAGCGCCTTCGCCGCGGTGATGCGCGAGGACGAGCTGGCGCTCTGCGACGCCGAGCTGGCCGAGCGGTGGGGCGAGCAGCCGCTCGCCGCCTGCGGGGTGCTCGCCAACTTCGCCCTGGTCCGAGCCACCGACCTCGTCCTCGACCCGGACGAACTGGAGCCCCGCGAAAGCGACTTCGCCGAGTCCGACGACGCCGGGCTCCTCGACGCGGTCGACGTGTGGTGCGAGGACGTCCTCGACCGGCTGCCGGAGGCGCCGGTGCCGCCGGTGGCGACCGAGATCGTCGCCGTGCGGGACCTGGACCTCGTCGACGACGACGCCTGGCCGCAGGCGCTCGCCCTGCTGGCGCAGCCGCCGCTGCGGGACGCCCTCACCCAGCCCGTGCGGGTCCTGATGCCGGACGGGACGACCGAGACCGTACGGTCGTACACCGCCTGGTGGCTCCGCGACCACCCGGTCCTCGACGGCCGCCGCCCGGCCGGTCTGCGGGCGGCCGGCACGGACCCGCTGCTCATCGGCCTGTACGACTCCGCGGACGCGACCGGCTTCGAGGACGAGCAGGTCCTGCGGGCCCTGGGCGTACGCACCTCGGTCACCGCGCTCCTCGACGAGCCGGGCGGCGCGGCCGAGCTCCTGGCGCGGCTCGCCTCCCCGGAGCGCGAGGTGACCGGCGCCCAGCTGCATGCGCTGTACACCGCGCTCGCCGACCTGGACCCCGAGCAGGTCACCCTCCCCGACGAGCTGCGCGCGGTCGTGGACGGGGAACTGCTGGTGGTCGACGCCTCGGAGGCGCTGGTCGCGGACGCGCCCGACCTGCTCCCGCTGGCCGGCGGGCTGCCCCTGCTGCCGGTCTCCCCTTCGCGGGCGGCCGATCTGGCGGAGCTGTTCCAGGTCCGGCGGCTGAGCGAGTCCGTGGAGGCCGAGGTCACCACGGTCGGCGAGGAGCACGACGTACCGCCTTCGGTGCACGCCCTCCTCGGGCCGGCGACCCCGGACTCGTACGTCGAGCACGAGGAGCTGCGCGCCGCGGGCGTCGAACTCGACTGGCGCCGCACCCCCGACGGCACGATCCACGCCGCCACCCTGGAGGGCGTCGCGGCCGGCCTGGCCTGGGCGGCCGGCCAGTGGCCCCGCCGCTTCGAGGTCGCGGCCCTGCTGGAGGACCCGTCGAGGACGGCGGAACTGGCCAGGGACCGGTGGTTCGACTAGCCGGACACCCCTGGGCCATCAGCGGCGGCGGTGGCGGCCGGGCGCTTGCGCTGCTCCCTCCGCCGGGGGCCGCCCTATGGGGGACGTGCGCCGGGACCAGCGGTTCATTCCGTGAGATAGCGGTCATATCGGTCTACATTTCCGATCCATGACGCAGCAGAAGGCCGGCCTTCTGGGCGGCGCTCCTCCCGAGGAGGGCCCGGACCCGGCCACCTCCGACCCGGCCGTTCCCCATCAGCAGGAAGACCTCGCCGGCGGCCGAGGTGCGGCGGCGCTCGCCCTGGACAGGGCGGCGCGGCGCGCCGACGCCTGGGCCGCGACCTGGACCACCGGAAAGTCGCTCGCGGCGATCGGGACGGTCTGGGTCCTGACCCGAATCCTCATGGTGTACCTGCTGGTCCAGGACGACATCGGCGTCAGCAACGTCTCCTCCGAGGTGGCGTTCCTCTACCCGCGGTGGTCCCAGCAGCTGGCCGACGGCTCCTTCCCGGTCGGCGACGTCACCTGGCAGTACCCTCCGGGTGCCGGACTGCTCTTCCTCTCCCCGTCGCTGCTGCCCTTCCTCGACTACTTCGCCGCGTTCCTCGTGCTCACGCTCGTCGCCGACGCCGTGGTGCTGGTGGCCCTGGCCCGACCCGGCCGCAGGCACGCCGGGGCCTGGCTGTGGACCGCCGGGCTGCCCATGCTCCTGAACCTGCCGCACGGGCGGTTCGACATCCAGGTGACGGCCCTCGCCGTCCTCGCGCTGCTCGCCGGCCGTCGCCGCCCGCGCCTCGGCGGGGCGCTCGCCGCGTTCGGCGCCCTGGTCAAGGTGTGGCCGCTGCTCACCCTGGTGGGCACGGAGCGGGGCCGTACCACCAAGGACGCCTGGATCTCCGCCGCCGCGGCCGCGGCGGCGCTGCTGACCGTCCTCGCCGTCGCCTTCCGGCACAGTTTCGACTTCCTGCAGCAGCAGGGCGCCCGGGGTGTCCAGATCGAGTCGCTGGGCGGCACGGTGCTGTCGCTGATGCGGGCTTCGGGGATGCCGATCTGGGTCGAAACGCGCTACGGAGCGCTGGAGTTCGCCGGTGAGCAGGTGGCGACGGTGGCGCAGCTGTCGCTGATGACGACGGCCGCCGCGTTCGGCTGGCTGATGTTCTGGCGGGGCCGGGCCTCGCGGTGGACGGAGGCGACACCGTTCGACGCGGCGCTCACCGCGATCCTGCTCTTCACGGTCACCAGCCGGGTGATCAGCCCGCAGTACATGGTCTGGCTGCTGGGCCTGGCGGCGGTCTGCCTCACCTCCCGGCTCACCACTCAGCGCCCGGTGGCGTGGGTCCTGCTCGCCGCGACCGCCGTGACGGCGTTCGCATACCCGCTCCACTATCTGGAGGTCATGCACGGCTCGGCCCTGGGCAACACCCTGATGGTCGCCCGCAACGGCCTCCTGCTCGCGGCGGCGGTCCTCTCCTGCCGCCGCCTGTGGACGGCGACGGCCAAGGACCCCGCCTAGGACGGGGGTGGTCGAGGGACCCGTCGCCGTGGCTACACTGCCGGGCATGGCATGCCGCATCAGCGAACTGATCATCGACTGCGCCGATCCCGAACGGCTCGCCGCGTTCTGGAGCGAGGTCCTCGGCTACGTCGAACTCGGCCGGGAGGACGACGGATCCATCGAGATCGGGCCGCCCGGCACAGGCTCCGGCGGCCCGCAGCCCACCCTCGTCCTCAGCCCCAGCAGCGACCCGCGGACCGGGAAGCTCCGACTGCACATCGACGTCAACCCCACCGACCGCGACCAGGACGCCGAACTGGAGCGGCTGCTCGCCCTCGGCGCCAGGCCCGCCGACGTCGGCCAGACCGGCGAGGAGAGCTGGCACACCCTGGCCGACCCGGAAGGCAACGAGTTCTGCCTCCTGCACACCCGTCTCCAGCCCCTCTGACCACCCACGTTCCGGCGTCCCCGGGGCCCGTACACTCCTCGCACCATCATGATCCGGCCGGGGGGCCGGGCGCAGCCCTACCTCTCGAACGCCGACTTCCTCGACGTGCGCTAGCGGGTTCGCGGAAGTCGATCAGGTGTGTGCATCTCCCCTGGAACAATGGGGTGTTCATCCGAGGGCACGAGTTCGCAGGGGGATGCATGGCCGAGGACGTGGTGGAGACTTCGGTGGGGAGCGGTGAGGTCGCCGAGCGTCTGCCGGAGGCCCTCGTCAAGGAGATGGACCGGGAGATGCGGCGCTGGCGCGTCGCGACCTTCAACTACGGGCTGACGTACTACCTGAGCCGGATTCTGCTCATTCTCGCCAGCGCCATCGTGGCCGCCGACGCGAACCTGGGTGATGCGCACGGGAGTTGGCTGATCACCTGGGTCCCCGCCCTCGCGCTGATCGTCGCGGTGATGACCGCGGTGGACACCTGGCTGAAGCCCCAGCAGAAGTGGCGCGGCTTCATGGAGTCCCGGGACGCCCTGGCCGATCTGATGATCCAGGCCGACGGCGGGGTGCCGGCCGACCAGGTGCGCACCAAGTTCCTCAAGCTGCGTCAGCAGCACCGGGAGCGGAACATCTTCTGACGCGTCGAGGGCGCCGGGACCGGCCCCTTCGCCTACGCGGAGCCCCGCAGCCGCTCCACGGCCCGTCGCTCCGCCGCCTCCACGTCCAGTCGACCCGACGGGTTGCCGCCGCGGGCGATCACGGCCGCGCGGACGAGGGCCAGGTAGAAGAGGGCGGGCCCGCAGGGGGTCCACGCCTTCTCGGAGCCCTTCTCCAGGATGAAGTCGAGCACGCTGTCGGCGTCCGCCGGAACGAACCGGAACTGGTCGTGCTCCCACTTGTCCTCGACGCCCTTGCTCCGACGGGCGATGAGGTCCTCGGAGCCGAGCTCGGGCAGTACGGCCCGGTAGAAGGCCGCCCACTGGTGGTTCCGCAGGTCGAGCGCGAAGGCGAGCAGCTCCAGCTCGACCTCGTCCCCGTCCTGGACGGCCAGCTCCTCCCGCAGCGCGCGGTGCGCCACGGAGGCCAGGCTGATGGGCCTGCCGTCCTCGGGGATGTCGTGGATCGCGGCCAGCCCCTCGTTCACGGAGGAGTTCCAGCGCTCCTTGTTGTGGCCCTCCACCGTGATGCTTCGCCGTGCGAAGACCATCTTCCCGTCCCGGCCCGTCTCGACGGCGACGTTGACGCCGAAGCTGCAGGAGAGGAACGAGGGCGCGTCCACCGGGTCGGCGTTCGTCAGGTACTGGGAGCGCAGGGTGGCGGACTCCCCGTCGCGCAACGGCCTGTCCAGGTTGACGGAGGTGGCGAGGAAGTCGTAGTAGTCCGCGTCGCACAGGCTCATCCGCACCAGGGGCGCCTCGTCCTCGTCGGTACGCGTGACGAGCACGCTCTCGACCGCGAACCGCGGGTTGTTCCAGGCGTAGCGCTCACCCGCCGCCTGCCGGCGCTTCTGCTCCGCCTCGATGTCCTGGCGCCACTGCTGGACCTCCACGGGGAGATTCACCCGACGGAGACCCGGCTCGTAGATGATCGTCACGTTCTCCTCGCGGATCGGGCGGGTGCCGTCTCCTTCGAAGATGTGACAGTCCGTCGCTAACTCTCCGATGGTGATCCCATCGCGGGTCATTCGGCCTCCTTTTGCCTGACGTCGAGCAGCGTGGGGCGGCACACTGTTCCTGGGGCGGGACGTCAGGTTGCCACAAGTCGCTTCGCCTGTGGGTGCGGATGTGTGGATGAACTCTTGGAGGGGGAGAGTTCGGATGGATCACGCACAGCAGCGCGACGGGGTGGTCGCCACCGTCGTCGTCGACCGGTACCGAGGGGACGTACGACGGGTCAGGGAGCGCCCGCAGCTGAGACCGACGGCGTCACGCTTCGTCGAGCAGGCGCGGCGGCTCGGCTTCGCCGCCCCCTCGCTGCACGTCGCGAGCGCGGAGCTCGATGCGCCGGCGCCTCGCCTGTCCGCGGGGCGCGAGCAGATACGTGATCTGGTGCTGCGGCTCGGGCAGCAGGCGGTGGACCGGAAGATCCTCTACTGGACCGGGCACGGCGAAGTCGTGGCGGGCGCCTTCTACCTGGCCTGCGAGGACAGTTACGAGGAAGGCCGGTTCGACCCCGCGCGGGCGGTCTCGGCCGAGGAGCTCGTCTCCTGGCTCGCCGAGGACGCCACGGACACCCTGCTCGTCCTGGACGCCTGCTTCGCCGGGGAGGCGGTGGGAGCGGTGAGCGTCCAGGTCGAGGGTGCGCGCGACCGGCTGAAGAGGGCCCACGCCGGTTTCGCAGTCGTCGCCACCGCCGACTCGGAGCAGGAGGCGATGGAGGGTCATTGGGTCGACTGCCTCGAACAGGTGCTGTCGACGCCGGGGCTGCTCGTCGACGGCAGAGCGAGGATCTTCCGCCGGGACGAGGACAGCGTGTTCTTCCAGCACCTCATGCTCGCCGTGAGCGGCCGGACGCGGGGGCAGGTCCCGCGCTGGCGCGAGGTGCGGACCCTGAGGCCCGGTTTCCTGCTCAATCCGCACTGGTCCCCGCGCGTCGGTTCCGCGCTGCGGCCGGAGGACGACGAGTCCTGGATAGGGAAGGAGTTCCGGAGCGGGGAACTGCCCGTGTTCTCCGACGCGGGCGACAGCTGGAACCTGCGGGACTTCGCCTCACGGGACCGGGTGGTCGCCGAACTGGTCGACTGGCTGCGCGTACGCGAGTCCGGGATGTTCACGGTGACGGGCGCGTCGGGAGCGGGCAAGTCGACGCTCCTGGCCTATGTGGCGCACCTGACCGTCGACAGCTTCGTGGCCTCACTCCCCACGGACCGTCGTCCACGGGCCGTGCCCGAACTCCGGTCGGTGAACGCGGCGATCCACTGCCGGGGCAAGACGCTGGCGGGACTCTGCGAGGAGTTGGCGGCGTGTCTGCGGCCCCTCGACCTGAGGGCGGGCCCCGGGAGGTTATCCGCGTACACCTGTGTGGAGGCGGTCAGGAACCTCGCGGAACGCAAGGGCAGCCTCACCCTGATGTTCGACGGGCTCGACGAGGCCGCGGCCGGGCACTCCTTCGACATCGCGCGGGGCCTGCTCAATCCGCTGGCGGCGCAGCCACGGGTGAGGGTGGTGGTCGCCACCCGGCCGAACGCGCGCCGCAACCTCCCGGGCGATCTGCCCGTCGAGACGCTGCTGGAGGTCCTGCACTGCATGCAGCCGCTGGAGCTGGACCGGACCCCCGAGGTCGAGCAGGACATCGCCCGGCACGTCGAACGGCTCCTCGGCGAGGAGGACTCGCCGTACAGCCTGCTGCCGGACGCGGCGCAGACACGCGGCGCCGTCGCCCGGTACATCGCGGACCGCAGCAAGGGGCTCTTTCTCGTGGCCACCCTGTGGGCCCGGCATCTCGCCCAGCTGTCCACGCCGCCCGACGTGACCAGGCTGGACAGGGAGCTCCGGCCCGGCACAGCCGTCCTGGACTCCCTGCTGGCGGACGAATTGGACCGGCTCGACCCGCAGGACCCCCTCCGTGTCCGGGACTTCATGCGGGCGCTCGCGCTGGCGCAGGGGGTCGGGCTGCCCCAGCCCCGCGTGTGGCTCGATGTCACCAACACGGCGCGGGGCCCGGACAGCAGGGAGTACGACGCCGACGATCTGAGGGCCGTGATCCGTGCGGCCACGGGCGTGACCATCGCCAAGGACAGCGAGTTCGGTACGGAGGTGTACCGCCTCCACCACCCCAGCTTCGGCGCCCATCTGCTGGAGGGCGAGGCGGAACAGCGGCGGCAGCACCGGGCGGTGTACCGGACCCTGACTCCCGAGGGAGGCGAGGACTGGCAGGACGCGGAACCGTACGTCGCCCACTATCTCGCCGCGCATGCCGCCCTGGCCGGTGACGACGCTCTTGAGGAGCTGGTGGAGGACCACCACTTCCTGGTCGCGGCCGAGCCCGACCTGCTCGAACCGCTGGTGGCCGCCCGGCTGGCGATCACCCGGCAGAGCGCCCTCTATCTGCGGGTGGCCGACCACTTCCGCAAGCACCCGTCGCCGGCCCCCCGATGGGCGGTGCTGCGGGCCACCGCCCTGGCGATGTTCTCCCCGGATTTCCTCGCCACGGTGCCGAAGCCGTCGTTCGTGTTCTGGGACGACGTCTGGAGCAGCGCCGAGCGGCTTCCGCTGCGGCGGAGCCGGCCCGCCCCCAGCGGCGGTGCCCTGGCGGTGCACTGGGAGGCACAGGGCGACGGGATCATCCATGTCGCGGGCGCCGGTGAGATCACGTCGTGGACCGCGGACGGGCGCGAGACCCGGAGCAGGACCACCGGGCCCGCCACCTGGGCCTCGCCTCCCACGCAGCGCGGGGTGACGGCGTCCGGGCGGGGCGAGAGCCGGGTGATCGCCGCGCACGACAGCCAGTGCGTGCGGATGTGGCACGGCCGGAGCCGGTACCCGGTGGAGGAGCTGTACTGGGGAGGGTCGCCGGTCGCTCTCGACTCGGTGCGGCGAGGGGGCGAGGTCTTCCTCGCCGTGGTCGACGCCCACGGCCTGTGGGTGTGGCGGTGGGACAGCACCGTGGAGTACGCGCGGAAGCGGATCCATCCGTACCACGTCACCGCGCCCGAGCGCTTCCGCTGTGTGGCGCTGGTCGTCTGCGCCGGGCGGGTCGCCGTGGTCGCGGGCGGCACCGGGGGAGTGACGGTGTGGGAGGTGCTGGGGCTGAAGACGGGGCAGGACCGGCTCGTTCGCGTACGGTCCCTCGACGACGGCGCCGAGGTGGTCAGGGCGGTGTCGGCGCTGGCCCCAGGGGACGGGCCGGGGGCCGTGATCGCGGCCCTGGACGGCCACACGCTCCGCCGCTGGCACATGGACGACCTCTTCGGCGGCGAGGCGGAGCTCCGGTTCGGCACGGGGACCGCCGGAGGGGGCGTGGCGCTCGGGCGCGGCCCCCAGGGGTTGCTGACCGCCGTCCGGGAGGATGCCGCGGTCCGGGTCTGGGACGAGGCGGGCGGGGAGTACGTACCCCTGCCGTGCAACCACAGTCACATGTCGTTGGCCTTCGACCCCGCGGGGACGGGGCGTCTGGCGGTCGCGGACGACAACCAGCTCCAGGTCTGGGAGCCGCATGCTCCGGACGGGGGCGGTGGGGCCGCCCTGGCCGTACAGGCGCGGGGGCGGCAGGCCGACGGGCCGCAGTTGCGGACGAAGGGCGGCCCCGACGGGACCCTGCTTCTCGCCCGCTCGCAGGGCTCCGACGTGCTGCTCAGCCTGCACACGGCCTCCGGGCATGCCGTCGACGGCCCGCGGCTCGCGCACCCGTCCCAGGAGGTGGGCGCGCTCGGCGCCACATGGGTCGGTGACGGGTGGCTGACCGCGGCGGTCGGACGCCGGCGCGTCCTGCTCCGGAGGTTCGGTCCGCGGCTGGAGCTTCTGGAATCCGAGGAGTTCGAGCTGCCGGGCGCCTCCGACCTGCGCGTGCCCTCCATCGACCTCGGTGTCACCGGCACCGGTCGGATCCGTCTGATGTGGCCGTCCGGCCAGAGCGTGGTCACGTGGGAGCGCGACGGGACGGGGCACGGCGCATGGAGCGAGGGACGGACGTTCTGGATGGGAGGCGCGGGCGCCGTCCAGCAGGTGGAGCTGGTGGAGGTTCCCGGCGGGCCGTCCTGGCTGTCGCTCTGGGGCGGGAACGCGGTACGGGTCTGGGATCTCGGCCGGCCCGACGGGCGGCCGGAACCGGTCACCGTGCCCGGGGCGACGGCCGTCGCCACCGGAGTGCTCAGACGCGTGGCCCGCGCGGTCCCGCTGGTCGCCTTCGCGACCCGGTACACGGTGGAGTTCGCCGAGTGCGACGGAGGCATCGACGTGTCGACTCCGCTCCCCGAGCAGCCGGGTGGACCGCTCGACGGGCTCACTCTCGCCGGGCCGCCGGAGCGCCCCCTGCTCATCGGCTGGAGCAGGAAGTCGGGACGCCTCCGGCTCTGGGACGTCAGACGGGAGCGGAGCCTGGATCCCATGGAGTCCCGTGGCTACGACGTGACGAACGTGGACTCCGTCTACGACGGGCGCCGCATCACGCTCATGATCCAGGGCATCGCGCAGAACCGGCTCCGGTGCGACCAGGTGGTCCTGCCCTGGCGGATCGACGAGGACGGGCCCGCGCCGCGGGTCGTCCGGCAACGGGTGGCGGAGGCCACCGAGCGGAGAGGGGGAGCGATCGGTGAAGGATGATCTCGTCGTCGTGGTTCCGGGCATCATGGGCACGGCCCTGACCCGGGACGGGCTCGACGTCTGGGACCTCACTCCCCAGGCGGTCGGCGGCGTTCTCGGCCCGCGGCGGACGAGCGAGCTGCTGAGGCTGCAGGAGGGCATCGGGGACGGGGATCCGGAGCCGCCCCACGCCCTTGAGGTGGGGCGGGCGATCGACGGCGCGCGCCTCCTGCCCGGTCTGATCTCCGACACCGGCTGCGCCGGCCTTCAGCGCCGACTGGGCATCGAGCGGGAGAGGTTCGCGGTCTTCCCGTACGACTGGCGCCTGAGCAATCGCAACTCGGCCCGGAAGCTGAAGCGATTCGTCGACGAACGGCTGGACCGCTGGCAGGAGACGGCCGATCCGACGCGGTATCCACGGGCCCGGGACGCCAAGGTGATCTTCCTGTGCCGTTCCATGGGCGGTCTGGTGGTGCGGTACTACACCGAGGTCCTCGGCGGATGGGAGCGGACGCGGTCGGTCGCCACGCTGGGCACGCCCTTCTCCGGGAGCGTCAAGGCGCTGAGGTTCCTCACGGGGCGGGCGCGGTGGCTGCCGGGGTCCCTCAACGAGTGGCTCCACGGGATCTGTTCGACGTACCCCTCGCTCGGTCAGCTCATCCCCACGTACCGGGTGGTGCTCGACGAGGAGCGGGGCAGGGACCGCCTGAACAGCCGTACGCCGGTCGAGGGGGTCGGACCGTGGATGATCGCGGACTCCGCCGCGTACTTCGTGGAGATCAACAACGCCATCCGGGCGAACGACGCCGCCCACGGACGTGACCGCTACGGCCTGTTCGCCTTCGGCGGCGACAAGCACCGGACCGATCAGGCGGTCTCCTTCTCCCCGGACGGCAGGCCGACCTTCCACTCCGACTTCTCGAAGTCGACCGACCCCGAGGACCGGTACGTGCAGATCCTCGGTGACGGCACGGTGGCGCACATCGCGCAGACTCCGCCCGAATGGCCGTCCACGGGCCGGACGCTGTGGCTGGAGAGCAGACACGCGGACCTCATCAACGCGGACGCGGCCATCCACCAGCTGAAGCGCATGTGCGACGACCTGGAGCCCGCCCGGGCCCTGAGCTCCGAACACCCCGTCGGCGTGGAGCTGCCCGACGTCGCCGCGGCCGGAGAGCCGTTCGAGGTGTGGGCGACGAACGCCGACGCCGCGATGCGGCTGCGGGTACGGCGCCTCGCCGAGGACGGCACCTGCGTCGGGGACGACACGATGCACCCGTGCGGCGACGGAACCTTCCGCGCGGAACTACGGGCCGAGGCGGGGCGCTGGACGCTGGAGGTCTGCTCGACGACGGCCGACTACGCGTGCCGGGACGTCATCCTCGTGATGTGAGCACCGCGGGCCGTGCGTCGCTCTACGCCGGGAATCTCCGGTCCACCCAGCGCCACGCCACCTCCAGGAGCACCGCTCCGACCGCCGCGATCGCGACCGCCGTCCAGGGCATCGTGACGCCCACCAGCTTCAGGGCGAAGAAGTCCTGGAGCCAGGGGACGACGAGGACCAGCAGGAAGGCGCCGCCCATCGTGGCGACCAGGGCGATGCGCCACCAGGTGTAGGGGCGGGCGACGATCGCCAGGACCCACATGGAGACCAGGAAGAGCGTCAGGGTGGCGGCGCTCGTCTCCGCGTCGAGGGCGCCCGGGCCGCTGTAGTGGGAGCGGGCGATGAGGTACGTGGTGAAGGTGGCGGCCGCAGCGATGATGCCGCCCGGGATCGCGTACCGCATCACCCGTCTCACGAAGTTCGGCTTCGCGCGCTCCTTGTTGGGGGCGAGGGCGAGGAAGAACGCGGGGACGCCGATGGTGAGGGTGGACAGCAGGGTCAGGTGCCTCGGCAGGAAGGGGTACTCGACCTGGGAGCAGACCACCAGGACGGCGAGGAGCACCGAGTAGACCGTCTTCGTCAGGAAGAGGGTCGCCACCCGGGTGATGTTGCCGATGACCCGGCGGCCCTCCGCGACCACCGACGGCAGGGTGGCGAAGGAGTTGTTCAGGAGGACGATCTGGGCGACGGCCCGGGTCGCCTCGGAGCCCGAGCCCATCGAGACGCCGATGTCGGCGTCCTTGAGGGCGAGGACGTCGTTGACGCCGTCGCCGGTCATGGCGACCGTGTGCCCGTGGGACTGGAGCGCGCCGACCATGTCCCGCTTCTGCTGCGGGGTGACGCGGCCGAAGACCGCGTTCCGGTCGAGCTCGTCGGCCATCGCGGCCTGCTCGGTGGGCAGGTGGCGGGCGTCGACGGTGTTCTCGGCCCCCGGCAGGCCGAGCTTTCCTGCCACGGCTCCGACGGAGACCGCGTTGTCGCCGGAGATGACCTTGGCGGCCACGTTCTGGTCGGCGAAGTAGGAGAGGGTCTCGGCGGCGTCGGGGCGCAGTCGCTGTTCGAGGACGACGAGCGCGGTCGGGTCGGCGTCCTGCTGGACGTCGGGGGAGTCGAGCTCACGGGTCGTCCGGGCGAGGAGGAGGACCCGGAGCCCCTGCTCGTTGAGGTGGTCGATCTCGGTGAGCGTCGGGTCGCCGGCCTTCAGGAGGACGTCGGGGGCGCCGAGGAGCCAGGCGGAGTTCTCGCCGTCGCCCTCGCTGAATGCCGCGCCGCTGTACTTGCGGGCGGAGGAGAACGGCAGCGACTCGGTGCAGCGCCAGTCCTCCGCGTCGGGGTAGGCGTCGATGATGGCCTGGAGCGAGGCGTTGGGATGCGGGTCGGACTCGCCGAGCGCGCCGAGCACCTTCCGTACGTACTCCTCGTCGCTCCCGTTGAGGGCCCGCAGCTCGGTGATGTCCATACCGCCCTCGGTCAGCGTGCCCGTCTTGTCGAGGCAGACGACGTCGACGCGGGCCAGGCCCTCGATGGCCGGCAGCTCCTGCACGAGGCACTGCTTGCGGCCGAGCCGGATCACGCCGATCGCGAAGGCGACGGAGGTGAGGAGGACGAGCCCCTCGGGGATCATCGGGACGATGCCGCCGACGGTCCGGGCGACGGAGTCCTTGAAGTTGTTGTCCTTGACGACGAGCTGGCTGATGATGAGGCCGATCGCGGTCGGGACCATCATCCAGGTCACGTACTTGAGGATCGTGGAGATGCCGGAGCGCAGCTCGGAGTGGACCAGGGTGAAGCGGGACGCCTCCTCGGCGAGCTGCGCCGCGTACGCCTCCCGCCCGACCTTGGTGGCGGTGAACGCGCCACCGCCCGCGACCACGAACGAGCCCGACATCATCTTTTCGCCGGGCTTCTTCACCACCGGGTCGGCCTCGCCGGTCAGCAGCGACTCGTCGATCTCCAGGCTGTCGGCCTCGGCGACCTCGCCGTCGACGACGACCTTGTCGCCGGGTCCGAGTTCGATGAGGTCGCCGAGGACGATCTCGGAGGTGGAGACCTCGGCGGAGACCCCGTCGCGCCGGACCGTCGGTTTCGCCTCGCCGATGACGGCAAGGCTGTCGAGGGTCTTCTTGGCGCGCAGCTCCTGGATGATGCCGATGCCGGTGTTGGCGACGATCACGAAGCCGAAGAGGCTGTCCTGGATCGGCGCGACGAAGAACATGATCACCCAGAGCACGCCGATGATCGCGTTGAAGCGGGTGAAGACGTTGCCGCGGACGATGTCGACGGTGGAGCGCGAACTGCGGACGGGGACGTCGTTGACCTCGCCGCGGGCGACGCGTTCGGCGACCTCGGCGGAGGTCAGTCCGGCGACGCGGTGGACGACGGGCGGTTCGTCCGCGGTCTCACTGCCGCCCGTGTCGATCTTCGCCCGCTGAGTCATGTTTTCGACGGTACGACCGGAAGCGGCCGTTCACCCGCCGAGAAGGGTGAACATCAGACCGCGGGAGGACGGAAATCGTCCCGCGGTACTACGGGGGATCAAGGAGTGGGATCGGGGAGCGGGATCAGGGAGTGGGCGAGGCGTTCCGCTCGGCCTCGTGCCGCTTGATCGCGGCGTCGCGCTTGCGTACGTACCAGATGCCGATGAGCCCGAGGCCCGCGCCGGCCAGGCAGGTCCACACCCACCAGGTCAGATCCCGGTCGTCGAACCAGCCGTAGAAGGGGACCTGGACGAGGAAGAGTACGAACCAGAGGATCGTGCCGCCGGTGATGGTGGCGACGACGGGCCCCTCCAGGGGCTCGGGTGCCTCGTGCTTGGGGGTCCACTTCGCCATGCGGTCAGTCTAGGCGGCGGGAAAAGGGGTCTACGCGCGGAGATAGACGCTCGCTCGTTCATGTGTTCATACTGAAACGGTTTGCCTCTGGCGGGTTTCTCTCGTATGAACCGCCAAATTGGACGCCCCGAAGAGGAACCACCCCATGAGCACCACGGCCCCCGCCAAGGCCATATCTCCCGAGCCCGCGCCCGAGTCGCCGCAGCGGCCGACCTCCGGACTCGACCGCTTCTTCAAGATCTCCGAGCGCGGTTCCACCGTCGCCCGTGAGGTCCGAGGCGGCTTCGCCACCTTCTTCGCGATGGCCTACATCATCGTGCTGAACCCGATCATCCTCGGCAGCGCCAAGGACATGTACGGGCACCAGCTCGACGGCGGCCAGCTGGTCACCGCGACCGTGCTCACCGCGGCCTTCTCGACGCTCCTCATGGGTGTCATCGGCAACGTCCCGATCGCCCTCGCGGCCGGCCTCGGCGTCAACACCGTCGTCGCCCTCCAGCTCGCGCCGAAGATGTCCTGGCCGGACGCCATGGGCATGGTCGTCCTCGCCGGTCTCGTCGTGATGCTGCTGGTCGCGACGGGTCTGCGCGAGCGCGTGATGAACGCCGTCCCGGTCGGCCTGCGCAAGGGCATCGCGATCGGCATCGGTCTCTTCATCATGCTCATCGGCCTCGTCGACTCGGGCTTCGTCTCCCGTATCCCCGACGCCGCGCACACCACCGTCCCGCTCCAGCTCGGCGGCGACGGTCACCTCACCGGCTGGCCGGTCCTGGTCTTCATCCTCGGCACGCTGCTCACCCTCGCGCTGATCATCCGCAAGGTGCCGGGCGCCATCCTGATCTCCATCGTCGTGATGACGATCGTCGCGATGGTCATCAACGCGGTCGCGACCATCCCGTCCTGGGGTCTGACCACCCCGACCTGGCCCGGGAACCCGGTGGCCTCGCCCGACTTCGGTCTGGTCGGCGAGGTGAGCCTGTTCGGCGGCTTCGAGAAGGTCGGGATGCTGACCGGCGTCCTCTTCGTCTTCACCGTGCTGCTGTCCTGCTTCTTCGACGCGATGGGCACGATCCTCGGCGTCGGCGACGAGGCGAAGCTGATCGACAAGGACGGCGACTTCCCCGGCATCAACAAGGTGCTGCTCGTCGACGGCCTCGCGGTCGCCTCCGGCGGCGCGACCTCGTCCTCCGCCACCACCTGCTTCGTGGAGTCCACGGCGGGCGTCGGCGAGGGGGCGCGCACCGGCCTCGCCTCGGTGGTCACCGGTGGTCTGTTCTCGGTGGCGCTGTTCCTCACGCCGCTCGCCACGATGGTCCCGTCCCAGGCGGCGACGCCCGCGCTGCTCGCGGTCGGCTTCCTGATCCTGGCCGGTTCGATCAAGGAGATCGACTGGAGCGACTTCACCATCGCGGTGCCGGCGTTCCTGGCGATGGTGATGATGCCGTTCACGTACTCGATCACGAACGGCATCGGCATCGGCTTCATCGCCTTCAGCGTGCTGCGGCTCGCGACGGGCCGGGGCCGCGAGGTCCCGGTGGCCATGTACGTCGTGTCGGCGGTGTTCGTCTTCTACTACGCGATGCCGGCCCTCGGCCTCACGTGACCCATACGGTCATGACGGAGCGTTCGTGGGCTTGAGCCCGTAGAACTTCTCCGTCTCGTCGACGGCGGTCTGGAACCGTTCGTCGAAGTCAGCGCGGATGAGCGTCCGGACGACATAGTCCTGGACGCTCATTCCGCGTTTGGCGGCGTGTCCCTTGAGACGGTCGAGCAGCTCACCGTCGATGCGCAGGCTGAGCACGGTCGATCCCATGCCCGTCAGGGTCGCGGCAGGAACGGGCCTCGTGCGTCACTTTCCGGATCCATCTCACTCGTTTGGGTGACAGATTCGGTCACGGGCATTCCGGGTGGTATTTAGATTGGGTAATGAGTTATGCTAACGAACATGCCTGACCTGTCCCACGGCACCGCCGACGACGTCGCCGCCGTGAACGAGCTGCGCTCCGCCGTCATGCGACTGAGCCGACGCCTCAAGCACCAGCGAGTCGACGAGTCGCTGAGCCCGACCGAGATGTCGGTGCTCGGCACCCTCAAGCTCTGCGGCTCCGCCACCCCCGGTGAGCTGGCCCGCAAGGAACACGTCCAGCCGCCGTCGATGACCCGCATCGTCGCGCTGCTCGAAGCCAAGGGATTGGTCCGGCTGGAGCCGCATCCCGACGACCGCCGACAGAAGGTCGTCAGCCAGACCGAGCGGGCCGAGGCCATGCTCGAGGAGTCCCGCCGCAAGCGGAACGCCTGGCTGGCGTCCCTCGCCGAGGGTCTGGACGAGGACGAATGGGCCAAGCTGCGTGCGGCCGCCCCCGTCCTGGAGAAGCTCGCCCACCTCTAGACCCCGACGCCGAGGAGGCGACGCACTTTGAGTACGGGACCCGGAGCAGACTCCGCACCCGTCCATAAACCCGACACCCACACCCCCGAGCGAGGCGGCACGTTCTCCTCGCTCAGGATCCGGAACTACCGGCTGTTCTTCACCGGTGCCATCGTCTCGAACACCGGCACCTGGATGGCCCGTATCACCCAGGACTGGCTGGTCCTGAGCCTCACCGGATCCGCCGCCGCCGTCGGCATCACCACGGCGCTGCAGTTCCTCCCGATGCTGCTCTTCGGCCTCTACGGCGGTGTCCTCGCGGACCGCTACCCGAAGCGGCGCATCCTCCTGATCAGCCAGGCCGCGCTCGGCCTCTGCGGGCTCGCGCTGGCCGTCCTGACGCTCTCCGGCCACGTCCAGGTCTGGCACGTCTACCTGATCGCCTTCCTGCTCGGCATGGTCACCGTCGTGGACAACCCGGCCCGGCAGTCCTTCGTCTCCGAGATGGTCGGCCCCGCCCAGCTGCGCAACGCCGTCTCGCTGAACTCCGCGAACTTCCAGTCCGCCCGGCTCGTCGGCCCGGCGGTCGCCGGTCTGCTGATCGCCACCATCGGCAGCGGCTGGTCGTTCCTGCTCAACGGCCTGTTCTTCCTGGCCCCGCTGGCCGGGCTGCTGATGATGCGCCCCGCCGAGTTCCACAGGGTGGAGCGCGCGCCGCGGGGCAAGGGGCAGCTGAGGGAGGGCCTGCGGTACGTGGCCGGGCGGCCGGACCTGATCTGGCCGATCGTCCTCGTCGGCTTCGTCGGCACCTTCGGGTTCAACTTCCCGATCTGGCTCACGGCCTTCGCCGACGACATCTTCCACGTGGGCGCGGGGACGTACGGCTTCCTGAACACCCTCATGGCGGCCGGCTCGCTCGCCGGCGCGCTCCTGGCGGCGCGGCGCGGCTCCACACGGCTGCGGATGCTGGTGGTCGCGGCGGTGGTCTTCGGCGTGCTGGAGATCGCGGCCGCGCTCTCGCCGTCGTTCTGGCTGTTCGCGCTGCTGCTCGTCCCGATCGGCATGTTCGGCCTCACGGTCAACATCACCGCGAACTCGGCGGTCCAGCTGGCGACGGACCCGGTCATGCGGGGGCGGGTGATGAGCCTCTACATGATGGTCTTCGCGGGCGGCACCCCGATCGGCGCGCCGCTGCTCGGCTGGATCACCGACACGTACGGCCCACGGGTGGGCTTCGCGACGGGCGGCCTCGTCTCACTCGTGGCGGCGGGCGTGGTGGGCCTGGTGCTCGCGCGGGTGGGCGGCCTGAGGATGGCGTTCGGCTGGCACCACGGGCACCCGCGGGTCCGGTTCGTCGCACGCGAGCGCCTGGCGACGGCGGCGTAAGCCGCCCGGGGCGGGCCCCGTCCCAGCCTCCCAGAGGACTGGGACGGGGCCCGGTGCCGTCAGACGCGCCGCTCCAGCACCTGGCCCGGCCAGTCGCCCACCGTGAACGGGTCCGTCCTCGTGAAGCCCTGGCTCTCGTAGTACGACACCAGACGGCCCTCGCTGCCCGCGAAGCAGTCCACCCGGAGCAGCGAGAGGCCCTGGCGACGGGTCTCGTCCGCCGCGTGGGCGAGCAGCGCCGCGCCCACGCCCCGGCCGTGGAAGCGTGCGTCCGTCGCCAGGATGTGGACGTAGACCTCCGGCTCGTCCGCCGGCGCCACGTACGACGCCGGGTGCGGAGTCAGCGTGACCGTTCCCGCCGGGACGCCGTCGATCTCGGCGATCCACGGGGTGCCCTCGGAGACGATCTTCTCGACCAGGCTCACCGCCTTCGCGCGGGTCGACCACGGCTCGGTGCCCCACTGGTCGGTGATCCCCTGGCTGTTGAGCCAGACGACCGCGCTGTCGAGCATCGCGAGTATCGCGGGGACGTCGTCCGCCCCGCCCTTCCTGATGGTGATCTCCATCCGGTCGACGGTAGCCGCTGACACACTCTGCGCATGAGGCTTTTCGCTGCCGTACTGCCGCCCCCGGAGCAGCTGACCGAACTCGCCCACGTCGTGGACCGCCTGTCCCGTCTGCCCGGCGCCGAGCGCCTGCGCTGGACCTCACGGCCCGGCTGGCACTTCACGCTCGCCTTCATGGGCGAGGTCGACGACGCGCTGCTCCCCGAGCTCCACGAGCGGCTCGCCCGCGCCGCCCACCGCACCCCGCCGTTCGCCCTGCGGCTGCACGGCGGCGGGCACTTCGGCCGGGCGGTGCTGTGGACGGGGGCCGCCGGGGACCTCGACGAGATGCGGCTGCTCGCGGAGCGCGCCGACGCCGCCGCCCGCCGCGCCGGCGTGCCGATGGACGAGCACCGCCGCTACCAGGCGCACCTGACGATCGCGCGCTCGCGCGCCGACCTCGACCTGGTGCCGTTCGTCGACGCGATGGCCCGCTTCGAGGGCAGCCGCTGGCAGGTCCCCGAGCTGGCGCTGGTCCGCAGCAACCTTCCGGGCGGTGGCGTGCCGGGGGAGCAGCCGCGGTACGAGACGGTCGGCGCATGGCCGCTGGGAGGGGCGGGTTAACCTCGAAGGGTGGACCCGAAAACCCGTAACCGGATCATGGCCGGTGTGCTTGTCCTGATGTTCGCGATGATCGCCGTGGCCTCCGTGGTCGGTCAGTAGCTATGCGTCGAGCCGGTTCGTGAGAACCCGCTCGGCGATGCCGTTGCGTACCGCGCCAGCCGCGGAGCTCCCGGGCTTGCGCTCCGCCTGCTCGCGGAAGCAGCCGAGGAACTCCTCGGCGATCCCCAGCCGGGGGTGGCGGTCCAGCACCTCCGCCCTGAACGCGGCGGTGAAGTCGTCGATGTGCCGACCGGAGATGTCCAGGCTGGTGGAGCGCTCGAGCAGGTAGCCCTCCGGGTCCGTCCGGACGTCGACCTCGCTCGCCATGTGGGCGATGATCACGTCCGCCAGCCGCTGCCGCTTGGCCGCGGGCCAGCCCGCGCCCGCGGCGAACACCCAGGCCACATGGCCGCCGGCCCGCTCGAAGCCCACGGTGTGGCTGTCGAACTGCGGCGTGAGGCCGATGTCGTGGAGCAGCGCCCCCACGTACAGCAGCTCCGGATCGAAGGCGATGCCCTGCTCCGTGCCGTACGCGGCCGCCCACGCGTGGGACCGGACGCAGTGGTTCAGCAGCGCGGGCGAGCTGTAGGCGGTGGCCACCTCCAGGGCGGTGGCGCACGCGGGGGTGTCCGGCATCGTGATCATGTCGAGGTTCATGCCGCGAGTATCACCCGCACCGGCCGTCGCCCCGGACGGGGGGCGACGGCCGTTCACACGTGGTTCTCCGCACTCACCAGGCGAAGGCCTCCGGGGACGGGCCAGGGCCGGGGAAGATCTCGTCGAGTGAGGCCAGCAGCTCCTCGCCCAGCTCCAGCTCCAGCGCGCGCAGGGCGCCGTCCAGCTGCTCGGACGTGCGCGGGCCGACGATCGGGCCCGTGACGCCGGGGCGGGTCAGCAGCCATGCCAGGGCCGTCTCGCCGGGCTCCAGGCCGTGCTTGTCGAGGAGGTCCTCGTACGCCTGGATCCGCGCCCGGACCGCCGGGTCGGCCAGCGCCTCGGCGGTCCGGCCGGAGGCGCGCCGCCCGCTCGTGGCCTCCTTGCGGATGACACCGCCGAGCAGCCCGCCGTGCAGCGGGGACCAGGGGATGACCCCGAGGCCGTAGTCCCGCGCCGCCGGGATGACCTCCATCTCGGCGCGGCGCTCGTAGAGGTTGTACAGGCACTGCTCACTGACCAGGCCGTACGTGGAGCCGCGCCGGGTGGCGATCTCGTTGGCCTGGGCGATCTTGTAGCCGGGGAAGTTGGAGGAGCCGGCGTAGAGGATCTTGCCCTGCTGGATCAGGACGTCGACCGCCTGCCAGATCTCCTCGAAGGGGGTGAGCCGGTCGATGTGGTGGAACTGGTAGATGTCGATGTGGTCGGTGCCGAGCCGCTTGAGGGAGTCCTCGACGGCCCGGCGGATGTTCAGCGCCGACAGCCGGTCCTCGTTGGGCCAGGTTTCACCCTCGCGCGACATGGAGCCGTAGACCTTGGTGGCGAGAACCGTCTTCTCGCGCCGGCCGCCGCCCTGGGCGAACCAGCTCCCGATGATCTCCTCGGTGCGGCCCTTGTTCTCGCCCCACCCGTACACATTGGCCGTGTCGAAGTAGCTGATGCCCGCGTCGAGGGCGGAGTCCATGATCGTGTGACTGTCGGCCTCGTCGGTCTGAGGTCCGAAGTTCATCGTGCCGAGGACGAGTCGGCTGACCTTGAGTCCGGTGCGTCCGAGCTGCGTGTACTTCATGGCCCCCAAGCCAACGCCTTGGAGCGCGCTCCAGGCAAGAGGGGCTTGGTGGGTGGTTGTCGGGTCAGGTGCCGAGCCAGCTGCCGGCGTCGAGGCGGAAGGCGGTCTCCGGGGGGACGACCTCGCGCAGCGCGGTCTCCATGTTCCGGACGCGCTCGGTGCCGAGGGTCGCGCACCACTCCGCGTGCAGCTCGTCGAAGATCGCGGCCGAGCGGGCGAGGGCGTCGTGGCCGCGTGCGGTGAGGCGGACGAGTTTGCGGCGGGCGTCGGCCGGGTCGTCGGCGCGCTCGGCGTAGCCGACGGCGAGGAGGCGGTCGACGGTCTTGCCCGCGGCCTGCTTGGAGACGCCGAGGCGGCGTCCGATGTCGCTGGCCGTGGCGCCCCGGGGGCCGCCCGCGCCGATGGCCTGCATGGCGAAGCCGTGGGCGGGGCGCATGTCGGGGTGGCCCTGGCGGGCGAGTTCGGCGTGGAGCCGGTCGATGAGGGTGCGGAAGCCGGCGAAGAGGAGCAGTGGCAGCTCGAATCCCGCGACGGATTCCCCCTTGCCCATATCGACAACCTGGTTTACGTTTCTCCCCACATGGTCAACCATGTTGTCGATTCTACTCCCTCTTCCAGGAGCCGCCTTGTTCACCGACCACACCGTAGAGACCGCCCCCGCCGCCTCGCGTCGCTCCATGGAGACCGTCTCCGCCGCCTGGGGCCATCTCCCGCAGGCCGTCGCGCGCATGGCCGAGTCCCCGCATGCGCTGGACGGCTTCCTGAAGATGAGCGCGCTGTTCGAGACCACGACGCTCGACCCGCACTCCCGCGAGACCGTGATCCTGACGGTCGCCGAACGTAACCAGTGCCATCTGTGCATCGGCCTCCACGAGACCAAGCTGGCCAAGCTGGGCCCGGCCGAGCGGCCGGAACGGCTGGAGACCGTACGGCAGTTCACGCATCAGGTCCTCGCCTCGTCCGGGGCGGTGAGCGACGAGGAGCTGGCGCGGTTCCTCGACGCCGGATACACCCGGCAGAACGCCCTGGAGGTGGTGCTCGGCATCGGCGCGTACACGCTGTCGACCCTGGCGAACCGACTGACCCGCTCGGCATGACGGCGAGGCCGTCACGAGCGGGTCGGTGGGAGGAGGGACGGTGGGAGGGCCGGCGCCGGGGGCGTCAGAGGGAGACCGCGACGAGCGCCAGGGCGGAGCCGCCGAAGACGATGGCGTGCCGGATGTTCTGCTGGATCCGGACCCAGCCCGGGAAGGCGTTCTCGGCGGCCTTGAGGAAGGCCGGGACGTCGACGCGCGCCAGCTCGGGGTCGCCCTTGCGCTGGAAGGCGGCGCGGACGGCGGAGACGGCGGTCAGGTTGCTGTACAGGATCAGGCCGTTGCCGGCGATGACCAGCGCCTGGAAGATCCAGGTCAGCATCCGGGCCCAGTCGCTCCCGGCGACGTTGAGCGCGGCCAGGGCGACCATGATCACACCGACCGAGACCGGGGCCCACGTCTCGTGGCCGCTGGCGTCGAACTTGAGGTCGTTCTCCTCCAGGACCTCGGGCCGGATGCCCTGGCGGGTGAGCTCGTCCTTCGCGGCGGTCGTGGCCAGCGGGCCGAAGCGGTGGCGGACGATCGGGATGCTGACGAAGGCGAGGGCGATGAGCAGCTGCATGAAGGCGGCGAGGTCGGCGTTCACGGTGGGTCCTGCTTCCTTGTCGGCGTGTCGTCGTTCCTGACGAGGAAGACGATGCCGACCCGCGCTGACACCCCGCGGACCGTGTGCTGACAGGGTTCGTGAGGGCCTGTCAGCGCTCGCGTCCGGCTGTCACTGAGCCTGGTAGAGGGACCCCAGCCCCCACGCCTGGTGCATGGCCGCCGCGAAGGAGCCCGCCAGTTTGTGCTCGCCGGAGGGGCCCGGGTGCGTGCCGTCATAGGTGTCCGCGTGGATGTCGTACGACTCCGGGGTCGTCGCCAGCAGCAGCGGAGACGCGGCGGTGTCCAGGTCGGCGACGGCCTTCGCGAGCAGCTCGTTGAAGCGCTCGCACTCGGCGGCGAACGGCGCGTCGTACTCGGCCCGTACGTTCGGGATGACGGGCATGACCACGGCCTTGACGTGCGGGTTCGCCGCGCGGGCGGCGGCGACGAACGCGCGGGTGTTCTCCGCGGTCTGGTCGCTGTTGGTGTAGAAGCCGAGGTCGATCAGGCCGAGGGAGACCAGCAGGACGTCCGCCCCGGTCGCCTCGACCGCCTCGCCGATCAGCGGAGCCATGTGCAGCCAGCCCTCGCCCCAGCCGGCCAGATGGCGCCGGGCGGGTGCGGGGAAGTCCGGGTCGGCGTAGTCGTGTGAGAGGGGCGCGTCGGCGCCGGTGTCGTACAGCTCGGTGCGCGGCCCGACGATCTCGTACCGCCCGGGCAGCACGGTCTCCAGGTGCTGCCACATCCGATAGCGCCACGTGTAGTCGCCGGCGCGTCCGATGGTCATGCTGTCGCCGACGAACATAAAACGCATGGTCACATCATCGCGGAGGCCGAGAGGCGCCTGCGACGTGATCCCGGCCACCCCCCGGCCCCGTGGCAGGCTTGGTCCATGCGATCGCTTCCGCGCGTCTTCGGTGCCGCCGCCCTGGTCCTGCTCACGGCGGCCGGCCCCGCCGTGGCCGCCGAGGCCGATCAGGACTTCACGATCAAGGACCCCCGGATCACCGAGTCCAGCGGTCTCGCGGCCAGTCACGCCCACCCGGGCGTCTACTGGACGCACAACGACCAGGACTCCCCCCTGATCTACGGCATCGACTCCCGTACCGGCGAGACGGTCGCGACGCTCACCATGAAGGGCGTGGGCACGCCCCGCGACATGGAGGCGATCGCCGTCGGCCCGGACGGCGACATCTACGTCGGCGACATCGGCGACAACAAGGACGGCAGCTGGGACCACGCCTGGATCTACCGCTTCCCCGAGCCGAAGCAGCTGAAGGACCAGACGGTCACGGCGAAGCAGTACGACGTGAAGTACGCGGACGGCCCCCGCAACGCCGAGGCCCTGATGGTCCATCCGAAGACCGGCCGGGTCTACATCGCCAGCAAGAACCAGGACGGCGGCGGGCTCTACGCGGGCCCCGAACGGCTCTCCACCGGGGGGACGAACGTCTTCCGGCGCGTCGACGACGTGCCGTGGGTGACCGACGGGGCCTTCTCGCCCGATGGCGAACGACTCACGCTGCGCGGCTACTTCACCGCGAAGGAGTACGGGTGGAAGGACGGCCGGCTCGGTGACGAGGGCACGAGCGTGGGGGCGCCCTTCCAGGGGCAGGCGGAGTCGGTGACGTACACGGAGGACGGCAAGGCGCTGATGTTCGGCTCGGAGGGCGCGAACAGCAAGGTCGTCCGGGTGGACCGCACCCCGGCCTCGCGTCCCTCGCCCCCGGCCCCCGGCTCGCCGCCGAAGGCCCCGGGCGCGGACGCGTCGACCACCGCCGAGGACCGCGGGAACTTCACCGTGGGCGTGATCGTCCTCGGCGCCGCGACCGCCCTGGTCATCGGCGGGAAGCGCCTCCTGCGCCGCCGCTGACGAGCGCCTCGAAGCCGTCGAGGAGGCGTTCGAGCCCGAAGGCGAAGTGGTCGAAGTCGCGGGAGAAGGTGTCCTCCGCGAGGGCCGCCATGTGCGGATAGTCGCCCGAGGCCATCGCCCGCTCCAGGAAGGGCTGTTGGCCCGTCCAGAACTCCTCGTCGCCGACGCCCGTCTCCTTCGCGGCCTCGGCGGCCTGGATCTCCATGCGGGCGACGCCGGTGACGTAGTTCTGCACGGTGATGATCACCCCGATCGTCTCGGGGTCGCTCAGCCCCATCCCGTGCGGCCCCTTCAGGCCGGAGAGGCAGAGTTCGAGCCCGCGCAGAGCGCTCGGGCCGAGGACCGAGCGGGCCTGGTTGACCCTGAGCAGCCAGGGGTGGGCCTGGTACAGCTCGCGGTAGGAGCGCGCGAGCTGCTCGACGGTGTCGCGCCAGTGGGTGGGGATCCGCGGGTCGTCCTCGTAGGACTCGCCCTGGACGCGGTCGAGCATCAGGTCGAGCAGCTCGGTCTTGCCGGGGACGTACCGGTAGAGCGACATCGTCCCGACGCCGAGTTCCGCCGCCACGCGCCGCATCGAGACGGCGTCGAGCCCCTCGGTGTCGGCGACGCCGACCGCGGCCGTGACGATCCGGTCGAGGGTGAGGCCCGGCTTGGGGCCTCGGCTGGGGCGTTCGCCCGTGCCCCACAGGAGTTCCAGGCTGCTCGTCGTCGCGTCCTTCATGGCCTCACCTTAAAACTGAGTACGCCGTACTCTGAATCGGGTACGGTGTACCCAGTTTCGCTGAGTGGAGGATTCCCATGGACGAACACGCGGTCCTCGCCGAGGGCCTGCGCAAGCGGTACGGCGGCAAGGGCGGGAGGAAGAGCGGCAGTCGGGGGCGCCCGGGCACCCTCGCTCTCGACGGCTTCGACCTCGCCGTCCGCCCCGGCACGGTCCACGGCCTCCTCGGCCCCAACGGCGCGGGAAAGACCACCGCCGTACGCGTCCTCGCCACGCTCCTGAAGTCCGACGGCGGCCGCGCCGAGGTCGCCGGGATCGACGTGGTCCGCGATCCGCGCGCCGTCCGCGCCCGCATCGGCCTGGCCGGCCAGTACGCGGCCGTCGACGAGGGCCTGACCGGCCGGCAGAACCTGGAGCTCTTCGGCCGGCTCTTCCACCTCGGCGGCCGCCGCGCGCGCGACCGGGCGGCCGAACTGCTCGACCGCTTCGACCTCACCGCGGCCGCCGACAAGGGCGCGGGGAAGTACAGCGGCGGGATGCGCCGCCGCCTCGACCTGGCCGCCTCGATGATCCTCGCGCCCGACGTCCTCTTCCTCGACGAGCCGACCACCGGCCTCGACCCGCGCGGCCGGGGCGAGGTGTGGGACGCCGTCCGCGCCCTGGTGGCCGGCGGTACGACGGTGCTGCTCACCACCCAGTACCTCGACGAGGCCGACCGGCTCGCCTCCCGGATCACCGTCATGGACCACGGCCGGGCCATCGCGGACGACACCCCCGACGGGCTGAAGGACCGGGTCGGCGGCGACCGGATCGAGGTCGTGGTCGCGGAGGCGGCCGACGTGCCGGCCGTACGGAAGGTCCTCGCCCGGGTCGCGGCCGCCGAGCCCGCCGTGGACGAGGCCGACCGGCGCCTCTACGCCCCCGTCACCGACCGGGTCGCCGCCCTCACCGAGGTCGCGCGGACCCTGCGGGACGAGCGGATCGCCGTCGAGGACCTCGGCCTGCGCCGCCCCAGCCTGGACGACGTCTTCCTGACCCTGACGGGCCGCCCGAGCGCGGACGTCACCACCGACGAACCGGGCGCCACCCGCCCCGACACCGAAGGAGCCGCAGCCGCATGACGACCGCCGCCACGGCGGACCGGACCCGGACCCCGGTCGCCACCCGCGGCCGCGCCTACTGGGCGCTGGCCGACTGCGCCACCCTCGTCCTCCGCACCCTGCTCAACTACCGCCGCCAGCCCGTCGCCATCCTCTGGCAGCTCGGCTTCCCGATCGTCTCCGTCCTCCTCTACGGCTTCGTCTTCGGCAGCGCCATGCGGGTGCCCGGAGGCGGCGACTACAAGGACTTCCTCATGCCGGGGATGTTCACCATGACGATGACCTTCGGCCTCATGAACACCGCGACGGCCGTCGTCTCCGACTCCGGCAAGGGGGTCATGGACCGGTTCCGGTCCATGCCGATGGCGCCCTCCGCCGTCACCACCGGCCGCGGCCTGTCCGACCTGCTGATCGCCTCCGCCGAGCTCGCCATCCTCGCCGCCACCGCCCTCGCCATCGGCTGGACCTCGGACGGCGGCGTCGGCGGCACGCTGCTCGCCTTCGCCCTGCTGCTCCTGCTGCGGTTCAGCCTCATCTGGGTGGGCGTGTGGTGCGGGCTGATCGTCCCGAACACGGAGACCGCCGGCGCGCTCTACGCGGTGATCTTCCCGATCACGATGATCTCCAGCGTGTACGTGGCCCCGTCCCTGATGCCGGGCTGGCTGGCCCCCGTCGCGGCCTGGAACCCGATCTCCTCGACGGTCGCGGCCACCCGCGAGCTGTTCGGCAACCCGGGCGCGGGCGACGGGAGCTGGGTGGAACAGCACGCGCTCCTGATGGCCGTCCTCTGGCCGCTGCTCCTGACGGCGGTCTTCTTGCCGCTGGCGGTGCGCAGGTTCCAGCGGCTGAGCCGGTGAGCCCGGTGTGTGGGCCGGGGGTCCGGGGGTTGTCCCCCGGGGGATGCAGTCTGCCGCTGGCGGTGCGCAGGTTCCAGCGGCTGAGCCGGTGAGCGCCCTTCGGTGAAAGGGGCGGTGAACGCACGAGGGCCCGGCATCGACCATGTCCGATGCCGGGCCCTTCGTACACGCAGGTGTCAGAGCTTCTCGATCACGTAGTCGACGCAGGCCGTCAGGGCCCGCACGTCCGCCGGGTCGATCGCCGGGAACATCGCGATCCGCAGCTGGTTGCGGCCCAGCTTGCGGTACGGCTCGGTGTCCACGATGCCGTTGGCGCGCAGCGCCTTGGCGACCGCCGCCGCGTCGACGTCCTCGGAGAAGTCGATCGTGCCGATGACCTGCGAACGCTTCGCCGGGTCGGTGACGAACGGCGTCGCGTACTTGGACTCCTCGGCCCAGCCGTACAGCGCCTGGGAGGACTCCTTCGTCCGGGCCACGGCCCAGTCCAGACCGCCCTGGCCGTTGATCCACTTCAGCTGCTCGTTGAGCAGGAAGAGGGTCGAGAGCGCCGGGGTGTTGTACGTCTGGTTCTTCAGCGAGTTGTCGATCGCCGTCGGCAGGGAGAAGAACTCCGGGATGTGGCGGCCGGTCGCGTGGATGCGGGCCGCGCGCTCCAGGGCGGCCGGCGAGAAGGCCGCCAGCCACAGGCCGCCGTCGGCGGCGAAGGACTTCTGCGGGGCGAAGTAGTAGACGTCCGACTCGGTGATGTCGACCGGCAGGCCGCCCGCGCCGGAGGTCGCGTCGACCAGGACGAGCGCGCCCTCGTCGGCGCCCGCGACCCGCTTGACCGGGGCCGCGACACCGGTGGAGGTCTCGTTGTGCGTGAACGCGTAGACGTCGACGCCCGCCTCGGCCTGCGGCTCCGGGTGGGTGCCCGGGTCGGAGGAGATCACGGTCGGCTCGGCCAGCCAGGGGGCCAGCTTCGCGGCCTTCGCGAACTTGGAGGAGAACTCGCCGAAGTTCAGGTGCTGCGACTTCGACTCGATGAGCCCGTGGGTCGCGATGTCCCAGAAGGCGGTGGAGCCGCCGTTGCCCAGGATCACCTCGTAACCCTCGGGCAGCGAGAAGAGGTCACGCACTCCGGCACGTACCTCGCCGACCAGGTTCTTGACCGGGGCCTGGCGGTGGGACGTGCCGAGGAGGGAGGTGCCGGTGGCGGCCAGGGCGTCCAGCGCCTCCGTACGCACCTTGGAGGGGCCCGCGCCGAAACGGCCGTCGGCGGGCTTGATGTCAGCGGGAATCTGGATCTCAGCCACGAGGCGGAGCGTATCCGGTCGGAAGGGCCACGGCGGAACGATGTCCGCCGGATGAGACGACAGGTGAGACATCCTGACCTCGTGCGAAAACACCACGAGCTGTCCGAGCTGGAGGCCGCCCTCCGCTCGGCCGTGGCCGGAGACGTCGATTTCGGCGCCACGGCCAGGGCCCTGATGACGATGGACGCCTCCAACTACCGCCGGGTGCCGCTGGGTGTGGTCGCGCCCCGGGACGCCGGGGACGTGGCGGCGGTGCTCTCCGTCTGCCGCGATCGCGGGGTGCCGGTCGTCGCACGGGGCGGCGGTACGTCGATCGCGGGCCAGGCGACCGGTACGGGCGTCGTGCTCGACTTCACACGTCATATGCGGGCGGTCGTCTCCGTCGACCACGCGGCGCGGACGGCCGTCGTCCAGCCGGGGGTGGTCCTGGACCGGCTGCGGGACGCCGTTCGCCCGTACGGGCTGACCTTCGGCCCCGATCCGTCGACGCACAGCCGCTGCACCCTCGGCGGCATGATCGGGAACAACGCATGCGGGGCGCACTCGGTGGCATGGGGGACGACCGCCGACAACGTGCTGGGGCTCGACGTCCTGACGTACGGGGGCGAGCGGCTGCGCCTCGGCCGGGAGTGGCAGGGCGCGCCGGCGGGGCTCCGGGAGCTGATGGACACGCGGCTGGCCCTGGTGCGGACGGGCTACCCGGCCGGGCTGCCGCGCCGGATCTCCGGTTACGCGCTGGACGCGCTGCTGCCGGAGCGGGGCGCGGACGTGGCCCGCTCGTACTGCGGGAGCGAGGGCACGCTGGGGGTGCTGACGGAGGCGACGGTACGGCTGGTGCCGTTGCCGGCCTCGCCGGTCCTGGTGGTCCTCGGGTACGCGGACGAGAGCGCGGCGGCCGACGCGGCGGCCGGGCTGCTTCCGTACGGGCCGTTGACGGTGGAGGGGATGGCGGCCGATCTGGTGCGGGGCGCCTCCGGGCTGCCGCGCGGTGGGGCCTGGCTGTTCGTGGAGGCGGACGGGGAGGCGGCGGCGCGGGAGCTGGTCGGGGCGGCGGACGCGCTGGACTCGTCGCTGGTGACGGACCCGGCGGGGCAGCGGGCGCTGTGGCGGATCCGGGAGGACGCGGCGGGCACGGCGACGCGGATGCCCGAGGGTGTCGAGGCCTGGCCCGGCTGGGAGGACTGCGCGGTGCCGCCGGCGAGGCTGGGCGCGTACCTGCGGGAGTTCCGCGCCCTGTTGACGGAGCACGGGCTGCGGGGGACTCCGTACGGGCACTTCGGCGACGGCTGCATCCATGTCCGTGTCGACTTCGACCTCTACTCGGGGGCGGGGGTGGGCCGCTTCCGGGAGTTCTCGGAGGCGGTGGCGGATCTGGTGGTCGCGCACGGGGGCTCGCTGTCGGGCGAGCACGGGGACGGGCAGGCGCGGGCGGAGCTGCTGCCGAGGATGTACGGCTCCGAGCTGGTGTCGCTCTTCGGCGCGGTCAAGGACGTGTGGGACCCGGACGGCGGCCTGAACCCGGGGATGCTGGTGCGGCCGGCGCCGCTGGACGCGAACCTGCGCTTCCAGGGGCTGCCGGTGGTGGCCCGGGACGTGGCGCGCTGTGTGGGGGTGGCCAAGTGCCGCGTGGAAGGGCCCACCTCGGGGCCGGGGGTGATGTGTCCTTCGTACCGTGCGACGGGGGAGGAGCAGCATTCGACGCGGGGCAGGGCGCGGCTGCTGCACGAGATGGCGCTCGGCGAGGTGATCACGGACGGCTGGCGCTCGGAGGAGGTCAAGGAGGCCCTCGACCTGTGCCTGTCGTGCAAGGGGTGCAGGAGCGACTGCCCGGTGGGCGTGGACATGGCCGCGTACAAGGCGGAGTTCCTCGACCGGCACTATGCGGACCGGCGGCGTCCGTGGTCGCACATCACGATGGGCCGGCTGCCGGAGTGGCTGCGGCTGTTCGGCCCGGCGCTGAACCTGGCCCGGATGTTCCCCTCCCGGTTCGCGGGCGTCGCGCCGGAGCGGGACCTGCCGAGAGTGGCGTCGCGGACCTTCGTCTCCTGGTTCGGGACGCGCCTCGACACGGCCTCCGACGTGTGGCTGTGGCCGGACACCTTCACCAACCATCTGGCGCCGCAGGTCGGCCGGTCGGCGGTGCGCGTCCTGGAGGAGGCGGGCGTACGGGTGGGGCTGCCGCCGGGGCGGGTCTGCTGCGGGCTGACGTATGTGTCGACGGGGCAGCTGGACCGGGCGCGGAAGGCGATGCGCAGGACGCTCGACGTGATGGAGCCCAAGCCCGGCCATCCCGTGGTCGTCCTCGAACCCTCCTGCGCGGCGACCCTGCGGACCGACCTCCCGGAACTCCTCCCGGACGACCCGCGCGCCCGGACGCTGGCCTCGTCGGTGCGGACCTTCGCGGAGGCCCTGGAGGAGTTCGCGCCCGAGTGGGAGCCCCCGCGCCTCGACCACCCGGTGGCCGGCCAGACCCACTGCCACCAGCATGCGGTCCTGGGCGACGACGCGGATCGCCGCCTGCGTGAACGGATGGGTCTGGTCGGTGAGTTGAGCGGCGGCTGCTGCGGCCTCGCGGGCAACTTCGGCTTCGAGCCGGGCCACTACGAGGTCTCGGTGGCCTGCGCCGAGGACCAGCTCCTCCCGGCGGTCCGCGCGGCGGCCGACAACGCGGTCCTCCTGGCCGACGGCTTCTCCTGCCGCACCCAACTCGACGACCTGGCGGGCCGCCGCGCCCGCCACATCGCGGAAGTCCTGGCGGAGGCGCTGCGGGAGCAGTAACATACATGCGTGAATGTACGTGAGCAGGCCGACTCCCCGAGGCCCCGGCGTTCGACTCAGGCCGAGCGGCGGGAGCGGACGCGTGGAGCGCTTCTGGAGTCGGCTGCTCGGGGGTTGTCCCGGCACGGGTACAGCAATCTCGTGCTGGAGCAGGTGGCCAGGGACGCCGGGTACACGCGTGGTGCGCTCTACCACCAGTTCAAGGACAAGCAGGACCTGGCCCTCGCCGTGTCCGAGTGGGTCTTCCAGGTCTGGGACCAGGAGGTCGGGCGGCACGTCGAGCGGGAGTCGGATCCGCTCGCCGCGCTGCTCACGCTCGCCCGTGCGCACACCGTCTTCTGCCGGCGCGACATCGCCCGCGTGGCCGTCGCGCTGCGCCTGGAGTTCTCCGGACAGGACCATCCGATCGGACACCAGGTGGAGACGGGCTACCGCCAGCTTCTCGACCTCTGCACCGGGTACGTCGAGGCCGGACGCGCGGCCGGGACGATCCCCGACGGGCCGCCCGCCGGGGACGTCGCGCTCGCCTACGTCGGCGCGCTCGAAGGCACCTCGATCGCCCTCGCCGGCCGCGTGCCCGACGACGCGTCGCTCGTGGTCGCCGCGGTCGCGGGCGCCCTCGGGCTCGACCCCCGCACGACGCACTCCTCTGTACGGAACGAACCGCAGGAGGCACATCATGGAACTTCCCGAGTCCGCGCACACGTCCCGCCCCTGGCGGATCCACGAGATAGCGCCTGACTTCCGTCTCTACGACGTCTGGGCACTGCCCACACCCGGCGGCCCGGACGAATTCCCGCGCCTGGTGCGGAACATCGCCGGTGGCGACACGGGCGACAACTCCTCCCGGATCGCCCGCCTGCTCTTCGCGATCCGCTGGAAGCTCGGCAAGCTGCTCGGCTGGGACGACAAGGAGAAGGGCGTCGGCTCCCGGGTGCCGACCCTGCGCGACCGGCTGCCGCAGGACCTCCGCGACGGCCCGGCCGGACCCGAGTTCGACCTGCTTCCCTTCACGTCCGTCTACCTGAGGGACGACGAGTGGGCGGCGGAGATGGCCAACAAGACCGTGCACGGAGTCATGCACCTGAGCTGGGTCCCCGACGGCTCCGGCGGCTACCGCGGCCAGATGGCCGTCCTCGTGAAGCCCAACGGCCTTTTCGGCAAGGCCTACATGGCCGCGATCGCCCCCTTCCGGCACCTGATCGTCTACCCGCCGCTGATGCGCGACATCGGGCGCGAGTGGCGCGCGTCCGCGTCCCGGGCGTGACGGGAACGTTCCGCCCGACCGCCTCGTTCTCCTCGGGTCCACCACTGACCGACCGAGGAGTCCCGTGCCCACGCCCGCGTCGCCCCCCACCGTGACCCCGCTCCCGCCGCTCGCCGCCCAGGCCGAGCGCCTGATCGAGCTCGGGGTGCACGAGCTCGCGGGGATCCCCGCCGACGAGCTGCGCGCCTTCGCCGAGGCCGCCGGCGCCGCGGACGGCGGCGCCCTGCTCGCCGTCCACCCGGACCGGGCCCCCGCCTCCGCCCTCGCACCGCTGCTCCGGCGCGAGGGCAAGCCCGGGTTCGTCGTCGTCGACATGCCCGACGTCGACGACTTCGCCCCGTCCGGCGCCGTCGAGCTGCCCGACACCCCGCTCTACCTCGTCGCCGGCCTCGACCGCGGTGACCACATGGCCAACTGGAGCCCGGAGGAGGCCCTGCCCGCCCTTACCGAGCAGCACCGCACCCCGCTGCTGCTCACCGAGGGCATCCACTGGGTGCTCCAGCAGCCGGAGGTCCTGGAGCGCAACAGCTGCTTCATGACCATCGGCTCCCGGCTGCGGAAGGCGAACGGCGCCCTGGACGCCCGTACCCCCGCGATCTGGATCAGCAACGGCACCGGCCGGGACGGCCGCGAGCGTCGCGACGCCCCGAAGGTCGGCTGGTGCTGGTGGGGCAACCGCCACACCTGGCTGGGCTTCGCCTCCACCACGGGCCGCGCGTCCCAGGGCGTGTCCGGCGGGTCAGGTTCGGACACCCCCTAGGGCTACTCCGCGGAGGCCCGCCGCGCCCCCGCGCCCGCCGCCTCCGTCCTCGCGAACGTACGGCGGTAGGTGCGGGGCGGTACGCCGCGGCGGCGGACGAACTGTTCGCGCAGGACGGCCGCGCTGCCGTAGCCGACCAGGCGGGCGATCTCCTCGATCGGGAGGTCGGTCGTCTCCAGGAGCTCCTCCGCCCGGCCGAGCCGCAGGCCGAGGACCCAGGCATGCGGGGTGGTCCCGGTCGCGGCCGCGAAGCGGCGGGCGAAGGAGCGGCGGCTCATCAGGGCACGGCGGGCCATTTCGGCCACGGGCAGCGGCTCGTGGAGGTGGGCGCGGGCCCAGGCGAGGACGCCGGAGAGCCGTTCGTCGTCGCAGTCCTCGGGGACGGGAGTGGTGACGTACTGAGCCTGTCCGCCGCCGCGGTGAGGCGGCAGGACGAGGTCACGGGCGACCGCGTTCGCGGCGGCCGCTCCGTACTCCCGGCGCAGCAGATGCAGACAGAGGTCGAAACCGGCCGCCGCGCCCGCGCCCGTGATGATCCGCCCCTCGTCGACGTAGAGCGCGTCCCGCTCGACGGTCACGGACGGGTGGCGGCTCGCGAGCAGCTCGGCGAACCGCCAGTGCGTGGTGGCCCGCAGCCCGTCGAGGAGCCCGGCCGCGGCGAGCGCGAACGCGCCGACGCAGTGCGAGCCGACCAGCGCGCCGCGCGCGTGGGCGGTGCGGAGCGCGTCGAGCGCGGGGGCCGGCGGCGGGGTGCGGAAGTCGGCCCAGGGCAGGGCGAGTACGAGATCGGCTGCGGCGAGCCGGTCGAGACCGTGTTCGACGGTGAGCGGGACGCCGAGGTCGGTCGTGACCCGTCCGGGCCGGTCGGTGCAGAGCGCGAAGTCGAAGCGCGGGAGGCCCACGGGGGGAGCGCCGAAGACTTCGGAGACGAGGCCGACGGCGAGCATCCCGACGCGGGGCGGGGTGTAGGCGGCGACGTTCAGGAACGGCGGCATGGCCGGAGTGTGGCACGCCGGGAGCGGGGTGCGCGGGGGAGTTGGCACAAAACCCGCGATGGGTGGCAGTGCGGCCACTCGTCGATGGCCTTCCGCCCGGCGAAGCTGGGGGACATGACAGACCAGCCGCGCGGCAACACCGCCAACTACACCGTCCTGACCACCGGTTACACCACCTCCACGGGCCCGGGCGTCGCCGCCACCGTCTCGTACGTCTCCGACGGCGACCGCCATGTGATCGTCGACCCCGGCATGGTGGCGAGCCGCGACCGCATCCTCGGCCCGCTCGCCGCACTGGGCCTCGGCCCGGAGGACATCACCGACGTCGTGCTCAGCCACCACCACCCCGACAACACCATGAACGTGGGCCTGTTCGGCTCGGCGCGCGTCCACGACCACAAGGCCGAATACCTCAATGACCAGTGGATCGACCGGGACGCCGAGGGCCATGAACTGACCCCGTCCCTGCGTCTGATCCGCACCCCGGGGCACAGCCCCGAGGACATCACGCTCCTCGCCGGTACGGCCGAGGGCGTCGTCGCCTTCGTCGGCGACCTCTGGTGGCGCCCGGACGGCCCGGCCGAGGACCCCGTCGCCCCCGACCGCGACCTCCTCCGTGACAACCGCCTCCGGGTCCTGAAGGCGTCCGACGTGATCGTCCCGGGCCACGGCGCGCCGTTCCCGGCGGGCGACGAGGCCGTGCTCTAGGACGGCGCGCTCTTTCTCACCACACCTCTCGACTGTTGCAAGGGAACCCACGATGTCGTTGACCGATCCCGCGCCCTCCGGCCGGCGCACCTGGCACCGCCCACTGACGGTGTGCGCAATTCTGTTAGCAGCCCTCACGGTCCTCTGTGGAGTCGGAGTGGCCCTGGACGACCGGACCCTGCTGGGCGAGTCGGTCTGGGTCAAGCCGCTGAAGTTCGGCTTCGCCTTCGCCCTTTACTCCGGCACGCTGGCGTGGCTGCTGACCAAACTGAACCGCGGTAGACGCCTGGCCTGGTGGGTGGGCACCGTCTTCGCGGTGGCCACGGTCGCCGAGGTGGGCGCCATCACCGTCCAGGCGGCGCGCGGCACGTTCAGCCACTTCAACGCCGACCAGACCGACCCGATCACCCTGGCCCTGGTGCCGATCCTCACCTTCGGCGTGTTGGTCATCGTCATCGCGCAACTCATCATCGGCGTCGTCGTGTTGAGGCAGCGCACGGGCGGTCGGGACCTGAACCGCGCCATCCGCGCCGGGCTCTGGCTCGCCACCGCCGGAATGATCATCCCGATCTACTGGATGGTGACCGGCGTACATCCCCGTACCGTCACCGACGCCAACGGCGACGGCATCAAGATGTACCAGGGGCACGGCATCGGCGACCCCGACGGCCACGGAATGGCTCTCACCAACTGGAGCGTGACCGGCGGCGACTTCCGGGTCCCGCACTTCTTCGCCCTGCACGGAATCCAGGTCCTCCTCGTGCTCACCGCGGTGCTGATCGCCCTGTCCGCCCGGCATGCGTGGCTGCGGGACGAGCGGGTCCGCTCCCTTCTCGTGGGCAGCGCCGCGCTCGGCTACTGGGGCCTGGTCGCGGTGGTGACCTGGCAGGCCGCCCGCGGCCAGTCCCTGGTCCACCCGGACGCCGCGACCCTCGTGACCTGCGCCGCGGTCCTGCTGCTCACCGCGGTGGTGACCGTTCGCATCGTCGTCACGGCCCGACGCGCCGCCGCCTCGCGTGAGCCGGCCGCGTACGACCACGCGTCGGGGTGACGCGGCCTCACGACTCCCGGGCGATCTCCCGGGCCAGTGCCACCAGCAGCTCCGTCGCCGGGTGGGGGGACGCGTCGCGCCAGGCCAGCAGGACATGGACCGGTGGGGCGTCCGGGAGCGGGCGGTAGGCCACGCCGGGGTGTGGGTGCATGGCGGCCGTCGAGGCCGAGGAGACGCCGACGCCCCGGCCCGCCGCGATCGCCGTCAGCCAGTCGTCGGTGTTGGCGACCGTGAGCGTGGTCGCCGGGCGGCGCGAGGGGGGCCAGAGTTCGAGGGTCGTCGTGCCGGAGACGGTGTTGAGGACGACCGTTCCGTCCGCGAGGTCAGCCAGCGTGAGAGACGTACGGGAGGCCAGGTCGCTGTCCGTCGGGACCGCGGCGACCCGCCCCTCCGTCGCCAGTTGCTCCGTCGCCAGGCCCGGCGCCTCCACCGGCCCCCGCAGCAGCGCCGCGTCCACCTCGCCCCGTACGAGACCGGCGGTGCGGTCGTCGATGCGCAGGAGCTCCAGGGGAGTCTCGGGGTGCTCCTGCTGCCAGCGCCGGAGCAGGGGAGTGGTGTACGGGCCGAAGGCCGACCACGCGTGCCCGAGCCGCAGGGGGCGCCGGCGCAGTCGCTCCGGGTCCAGGGCCGCGTCGAAGGCGGCGACGGCCGCGGCGGCCCGGTCGTGGAAGGCGCGGCCCTCGGCGGTCAGCGCCAGATGGTGGGTGGAGCGGTCGACGAGCCGGGTGCCGAGGTGTTTCTCCAAGGCGGCGAGCGTGCGGGAGACGGCGGGCTGGGTGAGGTGGAGCCGGGCCGCTGCCCGCGTCACATTGCCCTCCTCGGCGATGGCGAGGAAGCAGCGGAGATGGCGCAGCTCGATGCTCGTGCGGCTCATGCGTCCGGAGCATAACCGCAGCCCAATCGGCATTTCACGCGCCGCGCGGCGACTCGTAACGTGAGAGGCGGAACGGGATTGACGAGTGCAGTATTCTGGACTGAAAGTCCAGTCTGATGAACTGCGCAAGGGAGTGAGCCGGTGGACAGCCCGGTCAAGGACATCGCCGCCGGAGCGACGGCGGCGGGGACGGGCGCGTCGACGGGCGCGCGGGCTTCGGCCGCCCCGTCGGCCGCCTCGGCTCGTGCCGCGCGCCTCGGCCCGGTCGCGCTCGTCGTCGCCGGCGGTCTGTCCGTGCAGTTCGGGTCGGCCGTCGCCGTCCTGCTCATGCCCCGCGCCGGCGCCCTCGGCGTCGTCACCCTGCGCCTGGTCCTCGCCGCCGTCGTCCTGCTGATCGTCTGCCGCCCCAAGGTGCGCGGCTACGGTCGCGCCGACTGGGGCACCGTCGTCGCCTTCGGCACCGCCATGGCGGGCATGAACATCCTCTTCTACCAAGCGGCCGACCGGATCCCGCTCGGCGCCGCCGTGACGCTGGAGGTCCTCGGTCCGCTGGTCCTCTCGGTGATCGCCTCGCGCCGGCTGATGAACCTGCTGTGGGCGGGGCTCGCCCTCGGCGGCGTCCTCCTGCTCAGCGGCGGCGGCTTCGACCGGCTCGATCCGGTGGGTGCCGCGTTCGCGCTCGGCGCAGGGGCGATGTGGGCGACGTACATCGTCTTCAGCGCCCGTACCGGCCGGCGCTTCCCGCAGGCGGACGGGCTGGCGCTCGCGATGGCGTTCGGCGCGGTGCTCAGCCTGCCGTTCGGCATCGTCGAGGCGGGCGACAAGCTGCTCGTCCCCTCCACGATCGGCCTCGGCCTCTGCGTGGCGCTGATGTCCTCGGTCCTCCCGTACACCCTCGAACTCCTCGCCCTGCGCCGTCTGCCCGCCCCCACCTTCGCGATCCTGATGAGCCTGGAACCGGCCATCGCCGCGACCGCCGGCTTCCTCGTCCTGAGCCAGGCGCTCTCCCTGACGGACGCACTGGCGATCGCCCTGGTCATCGCGGCGAGCATGGGTGCGGTCCGCACCCAGATGAAGAGGGTGTCCACGCTGCCGCCGCAGGCCTGAGCGGACTTCCGGACCCGGATCGACGGACGGGCCCCCTCCCCCGGGCGGATTCCAGGGATCGTCGCAACACCGTGTGTGTAGCGACGATCCTAGGCCTCATCGCCGACCAATCATGTGAGCTCGCAGGGAAGTGTATGG
>NZ_JBHWBS010000035.1:0-4705 GCF_042735655.1 Streptomyces sp. NPDC059567
GGCGGGGGGGTGCTAGTTGATCACCTCACCTAAATGGACCCCCCCCCCCCCCCCCCCAAACACACCCAAAAATACCCCCCCCCGGGGGGGGGCCAAACACCCCCCCCCCGCGCGGTGTCATATCCGACACGCTCATCGGAGGCCCTGCGGTGAACGAACTGCCGCAACAGCTGGCCGACGGCCTTGCCCTGGGGGCCCTTTACGGCCTCATCGCCATCGGTTACACGATGGTCTACGGCATCGTCCAGCTCATCAACTTCGCCCATGGCGAGATCTTCATGATCGGGGGCTTCGGCGCCCTCACGGCGTACACGATCCTGCCCGAGGGCACCGCCCTCGTGATCGCGATCCCCGTGATGCTCATAGGCGGCGCGGTGGTCTCCGTGGCCGTCGCCACCGCCGCCGAACGCTTCGCCTACCGCCCCCTGCGCGGCGCGCCCCGGCTCGCCCCCCTGATCACGGCCATCGGTCTGTCGATCGTGCTCCAGCAGCTCATCTGGGGTTTCTACCCGGGAGCCAAGAGCAAGGTCACCTTCCCCGAGTTCAAGGGCGGACCCTTCGAGATCTTCGACGGCCTGTCGATCTCCCGCGCTGACACGTTCGTCCTCGTCGCCGCCCCGATGTGCATGCTCGCTCTCGGCCTCTTCGTCTCGAAGAGCCGCAGCGGCCGCGCCATGCAGGCCACGGCGCAGGACCCGGACACCGCGAAGCTGATGGGCATCAACACCGACCGCATCATCGTGATGGCCTTCGCCATCGGCGCCGCGTTCGCCGCGGTCGCGGCGGTCGCCGAGGGCCTCGACAAGGGCCAGATCCGCTTCGAGATGGGCTTCCTGCTGGGCCTCAAGGCCTTCACCGCAGCCGTCCTCGGCGGCATCGGCAACATCTACGGCGCCATGATCGGCGGCGTGGTGCTCGGTCTCGCGGAGACCCTCTCCATCGCCTACGTCGAGCACATCCCCGGGATGGCGCAGTTCGGCGGCGGTGCCTGGAAGGACATCTGGGTGTTCTCCCTCCTCATCCTGGTGCTCCTGTTCAGACCACAAGGTCTGCTCGGACAACGCGCCGCGGACAGGGCGTGATCGCGATGACGACCGACCTCACCAAGACCCCCGAGGCTCCCCAGGAGTCCGGCACCGTCGAGCAGGCGGGCGCCAAGAGCGCGGGCCTCCTCCACTGGATCGTCGCGGCCGGCGGCCTCGCCTCCGTCGCGAGCACCTTCCTCGCCTGGACCTACACCACCGAGTTCCCCGGCGACCTCACCGTCACCGGCTACCCGGGCGGCCTCCAGGTCCTCACCCTCGTCGCGGGCTTCCTCCTGATCGCCTTCGCCCTCTCCGGGCTGGGCGTGAAGGGCCTGCGCTGGCTCACCCCCGGCGGCTCGGCGAAGGCGCTGCAGTTCCTCGCCCTCGGCACGCTCGGCACCACGTGGTACACCGTGATCGCCATCGCGGCGCAGCTCGGCGGCATCGCGCACTGGGAGCCCGGCGCGTACGTGGCCTTCGTCGCGGTACTGATCCCGCTGGCGGCGTTCCTGCTCAAGGACGACTCCCGCAAGCCGGCGAAGCCCCAGGAGATCCCCTCCTGGGCCGAGATCCTGGTCATCGTCGTCGCGTTCGCGATCGGCATGTACGCCGTCACGTACGGCATCTCGACCGAGTACCCCGAGCTGTTCATCGGCTACCTGCTTCTCGCGGGCTTCGGTGCCGCCGCGCTCAACAAGTCGGGTCTGGTGGGCCGTATCTCGGCCATCGCGTCGAAGAACAAGCAGATCGCCGCCGTCGCGGCGTTCGCGGCCGCGGCCGTCTTCCCCTTCACGCAGACCACCGACACGTTCACCGTGATCGCGGTGCAGATCCTGATCTTCGCCACGGTCGCCCTCGGTCTGAACGTCGTCGTCGGTCTGGCGGGTCTGCTCGACCTCGGTTACGTCGCGTTCCTCGGCGTCGGCGCCTACACGGCCGCCCTCGTCTCGGGATCGACCGCCTCCGCGTTCGACATCCAGCTGCCGTTCTGGGTCGCCATGATCATCGGCGCCCTGGCCTCGCTGGTCTTCGGCGTCATCATCGGCGCGCCGACCCTGCGGCTGCACGGTGACTACCTGGCCATCGTGACGCTCGGCTTCGGTGAGATCTTCCGCATCACCGTCAACAACATGGACGGCGACAACGGTCCGCAGATCACCAACGGACCGAACGGCATCCCGAACATCCCGGCGCTGAACATCTTCGGCTACGACTTCGGCGAGACCCACACCATCCTCGGCGTGGAACTCGGCTCGTACGCCAACTACTACCTGCTGATGCTGCTGGTGATGGTCTTCGTCGTGCTGGTCTTCAGCCGGGCGCAGGACTCCCGTATCGGCCGCGCCTGGGTCGCCATCCGCGAGGACGAGACCGCGGCGACCGCGATGGGCATCAACGGCTTCCGGGTCAAGCTCATCGCCTTCGCCCTCGGCGCCACCCTCGCCGGCGTCGCCGGCACGGTCCAGGCCCACTTCCAGGGCACGGTCCTCCCCGAGATGTACGTGTTCGCCGGCCCCGTCGCCCCGAACTCCGCGTTCCTTCTCGCGGCCGTCATCCTAGGCGGCATGGGCACCATCCGCGGCCCGCTCCTCGGCGCGGCGCTGCTCTTCCTCATCCCCGAGAAGCTGGCCTTCCTGAAGGACTACCAGCTCCTCGCGTTCGGTCTCGCGCTCATCCTGCTGATGCGCTTCCGCCCGGAGGGCCTCATCCCCAACCGGCGCGCGCAGCTCGAGTACCACGAGCACGACGAGAACGCCGACAAGCTCGACGTACCGGAGCAGCGGCCCCCCGCCGACCCCATCGTCGGAACCTCGAAGGCGGGGGCGTGAAAGCCATGACGACCACCACCACGGAATCCACGACGACGGCGTCCACCGCCGCCACCGTCCTCGACGCCAGCGGTGTCACCATGCGCTTCGGCGGACTCACCGCCGTACGCGGAGTGGACCTGACCGTCCGCGAGGGCGAGATCGTCGGACTCATCGGCCCCAACGGCGCCGGCAAGACGACCTTCTTCAACTGCCTGACCGGTCTGTACATCCCCACCGAGGGACAGGTCAGCTACAAGGGGACCGTGCTGCCGCCCAAGCCGCACCTGGTCACCAAGGCCGGCATCGCCCGTACCTTCCAGAACATCCGCCTCTTCTCCAACATGACGGTCCTGGAGAACGTCCTCGTCGGACGCCACACCCGGACCAAGGAGGGCCTCTGGTCCGCGCTGCTGCGCGGCCCGGGCTTCAAGAAGGCGGAGATCGCCTCGCGCGAACGCGCCATGGAGCTGCTGGAGTTCGTCGGCCTGGCGAGCAAGGCGGAGCACCTCGCCCGCAACCTGCCCTACGGCGAGCAGCGCAAGCTGGAGATCGCCCGGGCGCTGGCGAGCGACCCCGGCCTGCTGCTCCTCGACGAGCCGACGGCCGGCATGAACCAGAACGAGACCCGCACGACCGAGGAGCTCGTCTTCGCGATCCGTGACAAGGGCATCGCCGTCCTGGTCATCGAGCACGACATGAAGTTCATCTTCAACCTGTGCGACCGCGTCGCGGTGCTGGTCCAGGGCGAGAAGCTCGTCGAAGGCACGTCCGACGTCGTCCAGAGCGACGAGCGCGTCGTCGCGGCCTACCTCGGTACGCCGTTCGAGGGCGCGCCGGGCGCGGAGGAGGTCGCGGAGGTCGAGGCGGCGGAGGCGCACGCCGAGGCCGAGGCGGCGGAAGCCGACGAGGCCCCGGAGGCCCCCGAGGCTCCCGCCGACGAGGCTCCCGAAGCCCCCGAGGCCGAGGCCGAGGACACGCCTGAGGCCGACGACGCTCCGGCAGCGGAAAGCACCACCGAAGGAGACTCCAAGTGACCGCTCTTCTCGAGGTCGAGGACCTCAGGGTCGCCTACGGCAAGATCGAGGCCGTCAAGGGCATCTCCTTCTCCGTCGAGGCCGGTCAGGTCGTCAGCCTCATCGGCACCAACGGCGCCGGCAAGACGACCACCCTGCGCACCCTCTCGGGCCTCATCAAGCCCGCGAGCGGGAAGATCACCTTCGACGGCCAGGTGCTCAACGGCATCCCCGCCCACAAGGTGGTCTCCCTCGGCATGGCCCACTCCCCCGAGGGCCGGCACATCTTCCCGAAGCTGAGCATCACCGAGAACCTCCAGCTCGGCGCCTTCCTCCGCAAGGACAAGGACGGCATCGAGAAGGACATCCAGCGCGCCTACGACCTCTTCCCGATCCTGGGCGAGCGTCGCAAGCAGGCCGCGGGCACCCTCTCCGGTGGTGAGCAGCAGATGCTGGCGATGGGCCGGGCGCTGATGTCCCAGCCCAAGCTGCTGATGCTCGACGAGCCCTCGATGGGTCTCTCCCCGATCATGATGCAGAAGATCATGGAGACCATCGCCACGCTCAAGGCCGAGGGCATGACCATCCTGCTCATCGAGCAGAACGCCCAGGCCGCCCTGTCCCTCGCGGACTACGGCTACGTCCTGGAGGTCGGCACCATCAAGCTCTCCGGCACCGGCCAGGACCTGCTCCACGACGACGAGGTCCGCAAGACCTACCTCGGCGAGGAGTAGAACCCGTCCCCACGGACAGAAGGCCCGCCCCACAGCGTTGTGGGGCGGGGGTTGTCCTGTAGTGCGCCGTTGGTAAAGGCCGGCCTTGGGCGCGTTCTTGTCGTCGGCGTGCTCGATGTCCG
>NZ_JBHWBS010000035.1:4715-14393 GCF_042735655.1 Streptomyces sp. NPDC059567
CCCGCGGCCCCGGGCACGAGCCCCCCCCCCCCCCTCACCCGCCCCCCCCCCCCGGTGGTGGGGGGGGGGCCCTTCTCCTGTACTGCGCCGTTGCTACTGGCCGCCCTTGGCCGCCTTCTTCTCCTCGGCGTCCTCGATGACCGCCTCGGCGACCTGCTGCATCGACATGCGGCGGTCCATGGAGGTCTTCTGGATCCACCGGAACGCGGCGGGCTCCGTGAGGCCGTACTGCGTCTGCAGGATGCTCTTCGCCCGGTCGACGAGCTTGCGGGTCTCCAGCCGCTGCGAGAGGTCGGCGACCTCCTGCTCCAGCGCGCGCAGCTCCGCGAACCGGGACACGGCCATCTCGATGGCCGGCACGACGTCGCTCTTGCTGAACGGCTTCACGAGATACGCCATGGCGCCGGCGTCCCGCGCCCGCTCGACGAGGTCGCGCTGCGAGAACGCGGTGAGCATCAGGACGGGCGCGATGGACTCCCCGGCGATCTTCTCGGCCGCGGAGATGCCGTCCAGGACGGGCATCTTCACATCGAGGATGACGAGGTCGGGGCGGTGCTCCCGCGCGAGCTCGACGGCCCGGGCACCGTCGCCGGCCTCGCCGACGACCGAGTAGCCCTCTTCTTCGAGCATCTCTTTGAGATCGAGGCGGATGAGGGCCTCGTCCTCGGCGATGACGACACGGGTCGTCAGCGGCGGGACGTGCGACGCATCGGCGTCGTCGGCGGGCTGGGGCGACTCGGGGGCGGTCACGGGGGCTCCTCGTTGCGGGGCAGTGCGCTGCACGAAGAAGCCTACCTAGCTGCTGGCCAGACCGGTGACCGGGTACACTCCGACTGGCAACCCTGCCGGGTTGGTGGAATGGCATACACGGATGTCTCAAACACATCTGCCCGTGAGGGCTTGCGGGTTCGAGTCCCGCACCCGGCACCGGCTCTGAAGCGGACGTTCACCTTCGTGTGAATGTCCGCTTTTTGCTACCTGCGGCCAGGAAGCGTTGCACAGAGTAGCCACATGAACTTCCATGGCACAGAAGTACGACAGCGGGCGCTCAGTTTGCTCCGGGGCGGCGCCACGAACGCGGACGTGGCCCGAGAGCTCAACGTTCCCAAGGGCACGATCGGCTACTGGAAGCACGTTGACCGCGCGACGCGCGGCGAGTGTCCGGGCAGGCACAGCCCGAAGTGCCCTCTTTGCGATGGTCGCGAGCTGGATGAGGCCGCGTACGCCTATCTCCTGGGCCTCTATCTCGGTGATGGTCACATCATCAAGAACCGCGCCATGCGAGTGCCGAGCCTCTCCATCACATGCGCGAATTCCTGGCCTGTCCTCATTCGCGAGTGCGTGAGAGCGATGGAGTCAGTCCTGCCCGACAACTCCGCGTGCAGGGTCCAGCGGCAAGGGTGCCAGGAAGTGAAGATCACCTCCCAGCACCTCTGGTGCCTCTTCCCCCAGCACGGCCCAGGGAAGAAGCACGAGCGGCGCATCGCCCTCGAACCCTGGCAGCAGGCGATCGTCGACGCGCACCCGTGGGCGTTCATCCGGGGGCTCATCCATTCCGACGGATGCAGGATCGTCAACTGGACGGAGAAGATCATCGGGGGTCGGGTGAAGCGGTACGAGTACCCCCGGTACTTCTTCACCAACTCGTCCCCCGACATCATCGGACTCCTCACCGCCGCCTTGGACCACGTCGGTGTCGAATGGAAGGCCACCAACCAGTCACGCACCGCCCAGAACATCTCCGTCGCCCGCAAGGCCTCTGTCGCGCTCATGGACCTGCACGTGGGGCCCAAGCGTTGACCCCCCGCCTCTCAGTGCGGCGTTCCCAGGTAGGGGAAGTGCGGCAGCAGGTCCTGGTGGGGGCCGATGTGGTCCGAGACGATTCTGCCGTTGGAGATCATGTCCAGACGGGCCGACGTGACGTCGTCGGTCAGCGTGCGGCCGTTGGGGTAGGACGCGGGGCGGTTCCGGTCGTAGCGCAGGACGTCGGGGAGGACTGTCCGCAGGGCCTCCTCCGCGTCGCCGGGGGTGTAGCCGCCGGTGTGGGCGAGTGCGGCCTTCCAGGGTTCGAGGTACGTCGCCACGTCGTCGGCCGGCTCCCCCTCGTTGTAGGCGTCCTTGACCTCCTCCGCGTTGAAGTACGCGGTGAGGGAGGGGTGGGCGCCTCGGTCGACGGACTTCAGTTCGCCGTCGGTGTGGAGGCTGACGCGGGCCCAGACGCCGATCTCGGGGTTGTCGCCGAGTGCGGCGTCGGGCACTTCGAGGGCGATGCCGAAGACGTTCTTGTCGGCGCCCCAGTCGGTGCCGGTCCAGTTGAAGTCGGCGACGATGCCGTCGAGGTCGGCGAAGAAGGGGTCGCTGCGCAGTCCGGCGGAGACCTTGTAGCCGTCGGCTTCGGTGACGGACAGTTCGCGGCCGAAGGAGACGGGGACGTCGGTGAAGAGCGGGGTGCCGGCGGCTTCGTGGGCGCCGGCCTCGGCGCCGGTGGCGCGGTGGAGGGTGAGGGTCTGCTCGCCGTCCTCCGCGGGGTCGGAGAAGGTGAAGCTGAAGGCGATGTCGGCCTGGTTGTCGCCGTCGGTGTCGACGTTGATGCGGTAGACCGCGTCGGGGTGGAACGCGGTGCCCCCGGTGGGTGCGATCGGGTTGACGTTCATGATGAGCGCGGTGCGCCCGCCGGGGACGGTGAAGGCGAAGAGGTCGGTCAGGTCCAGACGGGCGTCGTCCATCGGGGAGCGCAGGTGGGGGCCGCTGAGGTGGTGTGACATGGCGTCACCTTCGCGGTACGACATGGGGGTCGTGGTGCGACGGGGCCGCCGTGGTCACTCCTTCGGGCTGTCGTCCTCGCCGATGTGGTGGACACGGACGAGGTTGGTGGAGCCGGGGACGCCGGGCGGGGAGCCGGCGGTGATGACGACGACGTCGCCCTTCCGGCAGCGCCCGATCCGCAAGAGCTCTTCGTCGACCTGGGCGACCATGGCGTCGGTGGAGTCGACGTGTGGGCCGAGGAAGGTCTCGACGCCCCAGGTGAGGTTGAGCTGGGAGCGGGTGGCCGGGTCGGGCGTGAAGGCCAGCAGCGGGATGGGCGAGCGGTAGCGGGAGAGGCGCTTGACGGTGTCGCCGGACTGGGTGAAGGCGACGAGGAACTTGGCGCCGAGGAAGTCGCCCATCTCGGCGGCGGCGCGGGCGACGGCTCCGCCCTGCGTACGGGGCTTGTTCCGTTCGGTCAGCGGCGGGAGGCCCTTGGCGAGCACGTCCTCCTCGGCGGCCTCGACGATCCGGCCCATGGTGCGGACGGTCTCGACGGGGTACTTGCCGACGCTGGTCTCGCCGGAGAGCATCACGGCGTCGGTGCCGTCGATGACGGCGTTCGCCACGTCGCTCGCCTCGGCGCGCGTCGGGCGGGAGTTGTCGATCATCGAGTCGAGCATCTGGGTGGCGACGATGACCGGCTTGGCGTTGCGCTTGGCGAGCTTGATGGCGCGCTTCTGGACGATCGGGACCTGTTCGAGGGGCATCTCGACGCCGAGGTCGCCGCGGGCGACCATGATGCCGTCGAAGGCGGCGACGATGTCGTCGATGTTCTCGACGGCCTGGGGCTTCTCGATCTTGGCGATGACGGGGAGGCGGCGGCCTTCCTCGTCCATGACGCGGTGGACGTCCTCGATGTCGCGGCCGCTGCGGACGAAGGAGAGGGCGATGATGTCGGCTCCGGTGCGCAGCGCCCAGCGGAGGTCGTCGATGTCCTTCTCGGAGAGGGCGGGGACGGAGACCGCCACCCCGGGCAGGTTGAGGCCCTTGTTGTCGGAGACCATTCCGCCTTCAACGACGCGGGTGTGGACGCGGGGTCCGTCGACGGAGGTGACTTCGAGGGTGACGCGTCCGTCGTCGACGAGGATGCGCTCACCGGCGGTGACGTCGGCGGCGAGGCCGTCGTAGGTGGTGCCGCAGATGTGGCGGTCGCCCTCGACGGGTTCGACGGTGATGGTGAAGTCGTCGCCGCGTTCAAGGAGTACGGGGCCTTCACGGAAGCGGCCGAGGCGGATCTTCGGGCCTTGAAGGTCGGCGAGGACACCGATGCTGCGGCCGGTCTCGTCGGAGGCTTTGCGAACGCGCTGGTAGCGCTCCTCGTGCTCGGCGTAGCTGCCGTGGCTGAGGTTGAATCGGGCGACGTCCATTCCGGCCTCGACCAGTGCCTTGATCTGGTCGTATGTGTCGGTGGCGGGGCCCAGGGTACAAACGATCTTTGCTCGGCGCATGGTTCGAGCCTAGGGCTTACCGGTGGGTAGAGAAGAGGCCGGGCATGTCCGTTCAACAACCTTTGCGTGAAGGGTTATTGACAAGTCTTGAATCTGTGCGGGCGGGTGCTCCGATGAGCGTTTCGACGGTGGTTCTAGAGGGCGGGAGGGGCCATCGTGAAGCGGGCGGTGACCTCGGCCGTGACCGTCTGGCGCTGGGGTTCCAGGTCGAGGGGCGGGGGTACGTCGACGGACTCCGCGGCGAAGGCCATGCGCATCCCGCCCAGTGCGGCCGGGGGCGGGACGAGCCCCGTGTCGGAGAGTTCCAGCAGGGCGGCGAGGGTGGTGCCGAGCGCCGCCGCGTACGCGCGGGCGCGCTGGACCGCCTCGTCCACCGCCGTGCGGCGGGCTTCGGCGTAGGAGGGCGAGTCGGGGCGCAGCGCCCACCAGGGGCCGTCGACGCGGGTGAGGTCGAGGTCGGCGAGGCGGGTGGTGAGTTCGCCGAGGGCGGTGAAGTCGGAGAGTTCGACGGTGAGCAGGACGCGGCCCTGGTAGGCGCGGATCCGTTCGCCGCGGCCGTGCTTGCCCGGTTCGGGCGTGATGGAGAAGGCGCCGGTCTCCAGCTTCTCGACGGCCTCGCCGTAGGACTTGGCGAGATCGAGGGCGAGTGCGTTGCGCCGGGTGAGGTCGGCGAGGGTCGCCGACCGGTCGGTGCCGCGGGCACTGACCGTCACGGCGATGCGGGCGACTTCCGGGTCGACTTCGAGTCGGGCCTCTCCGCGGACGGCCACCTGGGGTGCTTCCGGGGTCGGGTGTGGGGTCGTCACTTCTGGCTCCCTCGTGTGGGCGACGGCTGCGGTCCCGAACACTTTCCCACTCCGTAACCCGAAAGCTCTGTTGCCGACGTGACGGGTGAGCCAGAATCTACGCGCGTTGTGCACCACTGGACCAAGGAGAACACATGCCGCTGAACCGCCGGACGTTCCTGGAGAGCTCCGTCGCCGTCGGAGCCGGAGCCGCCCTCGCCACGGGGGCCGCCACCGCCCCGGCGCAGGCCCACGGACCTCGCCCGAGGCCGGCCAAGCGGTACTCCTTCACCGTGATGGGCACCACCGACCTGCACGGAAACGTCTTCAACTGGGACTACTTCACCGACAAGGAGTTCGACGACAAGGCCCACAACGACGTCGGCCTCGCGAAGATCTCCACCCTCGTCGACCAGGTGCGCAAGGCGAAGGGGAAGCGCAACACGCTCCTCATCGACGCCGGCGACACCATCCAGGGCACCCAGCTCTCGTACTACTACGCCAAGGTCGACCCGATCACCGCCCGGCGCGGTCCCGTGCACCCCATGGCGCAGGCGATGAACGCCATCGGCTACGACGCCGCGGCCCTCGGCAACCACGAGTTCAACTACGGCATCCCGGTGCTCCGGAAGTTCGAGGAGCAGTGCGACTTCCCGCTGCTCGGCGCCAACGCGCTCGACGCGAAGACGCTGCGGCCGGCGTTCCCGCCGTACAGCATGCACCGGCTGCGGACCCCGCACGGCCGGGACGTGAAGGTCGCGATACTCGGCCTCACCAACCCGGGCATCGCCATCTGGGACAAGGCCAACGTCAGCGGCAGGATGGTCTTCCCCGGCCTGGAGGAGCAGGCGGCGAAGTGGGTGCCGAAGCTGCGCTCGATGGGCGCGGACGTGGTGGTCGTGTCGGCGCACAGCGGTTCCAGCGGCACGTCCTCGTACGGTGACCAGCTCCCCCACATCGAGAACGCGGCCGGGCTCGTGGCCGAGCAGGTCCCCGGCATCGACGCGATCCTCGTGGGCCATGCCCACACCGAGATCCCCGAGTACCGGGTGAAGAACAAGGAGACCGGCAAGGACGTCGTGCTGTCCGAGCCGCTGAAGTGGGGGCAGCGCCTCACCCTCTTCGACTTCGAGCTCGTGTGGCGGAAGGGCCGCTGGGCCGTCGAGAAGGTCGGCGCCCAGGTCCTGAACTCCAACACGGTGGAGGAGGACCCGAAGATCGTCGGGCTGCTCTCCGACGAGCACAAGAAGGTCGTCGCGTACGTCAACCAGATCATCGGCACCTCCACCGCGACCATGGCCACGGCCGAGGCGCCGTGGAAGGACGAGCCGATCATCGACCTGATCAACCACGTCCAGGCCGAGACGGTGAAGGCGGCGCTGGCCGGCGGCGAGTACGCGGCCCTGCCGGTCCTCTCGCAGGCGTCCTGCTTCTCCCGTACGGCGGCGATCCCGGCGGGTCAGGTCACCATCAGGGACGCGGCCGGGCTGTACGTCTTCGAGAACACCCTGGAGGCCCGCCTTCTGACGGGTGCCCAGATCAAGGACTACCTGGAGTTCTCGGCCCGGTACTACGTTCGGACGCCGGCGGGCGCTCCCGTGGACACCGCGAAGCTGACGAACGCGGATGGCACCCCGGACTACAACTACGACGCGGTGTACGGGGTGACGTACGAGATCGACATCGCCAAGCCGGCCGGCTCGCGGATCGTGAACCTGTCCTTCGGCGGCAAGCCGATCGACCCGGCCGCGCAGTTCGTGCTCGCCGTGAACAACTACCGGGCCAGCGGCGGCGGCGCGTTCCCGCACGTCGCGAACGCCAAGCAGCTGTGGGCCAACTCGGACGAGATCCGCAACACCATCATCCAGTGGGTGAAGGCGAAGGGGTCGATCGATCCGGGTCAGTTCGCGTCGGTGGACTGGAAGCTGACCCGGGAAGGTGTGCCGGTGTTCTGAGCCCCACGGTCAGCTCTGTGTGAGGGGCGTCAGCGCCTGGCCCTGGGCCGGGACGCGTGGCGCCTCTCGCCGTTCCAGACCGAAGCTGGTGAAGGCGGTGCGGCGCGGCAGCGGGTACGGCTCCTTGCCGGTGAGCGAGTTGAGGATGGTTGCGCTGCGCCAGGCGGCGAGCCCGAGGTCGGGGGCGCCGACGCCATGGGTGTGCTTCTCGGCGTTCTGGACGTAGACGGAGCCGGTCACGGACGCGTCGAGGACGAGCCGGAACTCGCTGTCGATCCTGGGCCGCCCGGCCGAGTCGTGCCGCGTGTACGGGTCGAGTCCGGCGAGCATCCGGCCGAGCGGGCGCTCCTTGTAGCCGGTGGCGAGGACGACGGCGTCGGTGGTGAGGCGGGAGCGGGTGGCTTCCTGGACGTGCTCCAGGTGCAGTTCCACCTTGGTGGTGGCGACCCGGCCCGCGGTGCGGACCTGGACGCCGGGGGTGAGGACGGCGTCCGGCCAGCCGCCGTGCAGGGTGCGCCGGTAGAGCTCCTCGTGGATGGCGGCGATGGTGTCGGCGTCGATGCCCTTGTGCAACTGCCACTGGCGGGGCACGAGTTCGTTGCGGACGGACTCGGGCAGGGAGTGGAAGTAGCGGGTGTAGTCGGGGGTGAAGTGCTCCAGACCGAGCTTGGAGTACTCCATCGGCGCGAAGGCCTCCGTCCGCGCCAGCCAGTGGATCTTCTCGGCGCCCGCGGGCCGGGCCTTGAGCAGGTCGAGGAAGATCTCGGCCCCGGACTGGCCGGAGCCGATGACGGTGACGTGTTCGGCGGCGAGGAGCCGCTCGCGGTGGTCGAGGTACTCCGCGGAGTGGATGACGGGGACGTTCGGGGCGGCGGCGAGCGGCTTCAGCGGCTCGGGGACGTACGGCTCGGTGCCCACGCCGAGGACGACGTTCCTGGTGTACGCGCGGCCCAGCGCCTCGGCCTCGCCCTCCGTGTCGAGCTGGGTGAAGTCGACCTCGAACAGGGCGCGTTCGGGGTTCCAGCGGATGGCGTCGACCTGGTGGCCGAAGTGCAGTCCGGGGAGGCGGGTGCTGACCCAGCGGCAGTAGGCGTCGTACTCGGCGCGCTGGATGTGGAACTTCTCCGCGAAGTAGAAGGGGAAGAGCCGGTCGCGGGTGCGCAGATAGCTGAGGAAGGACCAGGGGCTGGCGGGGTCGGCGAGGGTCACCAGGTCGGCGAGGAAGGGGACCTGGAGGGTGGTGCCCTCGATGAGCAGGCCGGGGTGCCAGTGGAAGGCCGGGTTCTGCTCGAAGAAGGTGGCCGCGAGGCCGCCGGGGACGCCGTGGGCCAGCGCGGCGAGGGAGAGGTTGAAGGGGCCGATGCCGATGCCCACCAGGTCGTGGGGCTGATCGAGGTCTCGCTGGGGGGTGCTGGCCGTCATCGGTCGGTGCTGCCTTCCGTCAGGGCTTCTACGAGGGTGAGGATCTCTTCGAGGTCGCCGGGGGTCGCGTGGGGGTTGAGCAGGGTGGCCTTGAGCCAGAGCCGCCCGTCCCCGTGGGCCCGGCCGAGGACGGCGCGCCCTTCGCCGAGGAGGGTGCGGCGGATCGCGGCGACGGTGGTGTCGTCGGCGTCCCTGGGCCGGAACAGGACGGTCGTCAGCGTCGGGCGTTCGTACAGCTCCAGACCGGGGGCCTTCTCGACCAGGTCGGCGAGGTGCTGGGCGCGCGCGCAGACCCGGTCGACGAGCTCGCCGAGTCCGGCACGGCCGAGGGCGCGCAGCGTGACGGCGATCTTGAGGATGTCGGGGCGGCGGGTGGTGCGCAGGGAGCGGCCGAGGAGGTCGGGGAGGCCGGCCTCGGTGTCGTCGTCGGCGTTGAGGTAGTCGGCGGTGTGGGAGAGGACGGCGAGGTCGGCCGTGTCGCGGACGGCGAGGAGTCCGGCGGCGACCGGCTGCCAGCCGAGTTTGTGCAGGTCGAGCGTGACGGAGCGGGCGCGGTCGAGGCCGGCGAGGAGGGGGCGGTGGGTGTCGCTGAAGAGGGCGGCTCCGCCGTAGGCCGCGTCGACGTGGAGGTCGGCGTGGTGGGCCTCGCAGAGCGTGGCGATCTCGGGGAGGGGGTCGATGCGGCCGGTGTCGGTCGTACCGGCGGTCGCGGCGACGAGGAGGGGGCCGTGGAGGTCGGTGAGCGCCTCGTCGAGGGCGACGGGGTCGAGGGTGCCGTTCGGGGTCGGCACGGTCACCGGCTCGGGCAGGCCGAGGAGCCAGGCGGCGCGGCGGAACGAGTGGTGGGCGGCGGCGCCGACGACGACCTGGAGGGGATGGCCGGGGCCGTGGCGCTCGCGGGCGAGGAGGAGGGCGAGCTGGTTGGACTCGGTGCCGCCGGTGGTGGCGAGTGCGTCGGGGCGCGGTGCGGTGGGGTACGCGGCCTTGGCGAGGGCCTCGGTGACCAGCGCCTCCAGGGCGGAGGCGGCGGGGGCCTGGTCCCAGGAGTCCATGGAGGGGTTGAGCGCGGAGGCGGCGAGGTCGGCGGCGGTGGCGAGCGCGAGGGGTGGGGTGTGTAGGTGGGCGGCGCAGAGGGGGTGGGCGGGGTCGGGGGGGGGGGGCCCCCCCCCGCCGGGGGGGGGGGGGGGGGGGGGGGGGGGGGGGGGCGGGGGCGCGGGGGGGGGCGCGCCCACAGACCCCCCCCCCCCCCCCCGGCCCGCG
>NZ_JBHWBS010000035.1:14402-26655 GCF_042735655.1 Streptomyces sp. NPDC059567
GGCGGGGGGGGGGGGGTGTGGGGGGGGGCCGGCGGGGGGGGGGGGGGGGGGGGGGCGCGGGCCGCGGGGGGGGGGGGGGGGGGGGGGGGGGGGGGGGGGGGGGGGGTCGGTGCCGGCCTCGGGGAGGGCCTCCCCCAGTGCCTCCCGCACCCGGGCGGTGACCGCGTCCGGTCCGCCGGCCGGGATCGGCCCGCCGCGTGCGTGGGCGCCTTCGCGCAGGGCGTCGAGGACGGTGTCCAGGAGGGGGCGCAGGGCGTCGGGGCCGGTCTCGCCTCCGGCAAGGGGTGGGGGTGAGGCACGCATGGGCACGAGCCTGTCGGGGGTTCTGGGGGTTTGTCCCTTGGGCGGGATCATGTAACCCGAACGAGGGACAGGGCCTGGACAAGGCCCCGTCCCTCGTGGTGGGCGTCGGGTGCGGGCCGGTGGGTGGGGTGTGCCCGCCTTCCCCCGCTCCTCACCGGGAGAAGCGGGGGCCGCCCCGCGGCCAGGCTACGAAGCCCGGACCTTCAATGCCCGGCGGAGGTCGTCGAGTTGGTCGACGAGCTTGCGGTGGAGGGCCGGGGTCAGGGCTTCGTCCGTCAGGTGGTGGTCGCCCAGGGCCAGGGACTCCGCGTCGATCGCGAAGGACGGGAAGGCGTAGCGGCCCGCCGCCTCGGCCATCGCGGGGCCGCGGCGGGCGCCGAGGGCGGTGGCGGCCGGGTAGAAGCGGGGTACGTACTCCCGTACGAGATCGGCCTGTTCGGGCTGCCAGAAGCCCTGGGCCGTCGCCGTGAAGAGGTAGTTGGACAGGTCGTCCGAGTCGAAGAGGCGGGACCAGGCGGCCGCCTTCGTCTCCGGGTCCGGCAGGGCGGCGCGACAGCGGGCAGCGCCCTCCTGGCCGGTGGCGCTGGGGTCGCGGGCCAGCTCCGTGTCGATCGCGGCCTCGTCGATCGCGCCGAGGACCGAAAGCCGGGCGAGGACGCGCCAGCGCAGCTCCGGGTCGATCTCGGGGCCGCCGGGGACGGTTCCGTCGGCGAGCCAGGCGGCGATGGTGTCGGGCTGGGTCGCGGAGCTGATGAACGTACGGACGGCCGTGAGGCGCAGTCCGGGGTTGTCGCCGTCCTCGGTGCGGCGGATGAGGTCGCGGGCGAGGCCGCTGAGCAGGGCCAGCGCGGCGGGGCGCTCCTCGGCGGAGATGTACCGGTCGGCGATCTGGGTGCGGGCGAAGGCGAGGACGCCCTGCACGATGGCGAGGTCGCTCTCCTCGGGGAGGTGGGCGAGGGCCGTCTCCAGGTAGGCGGAGGGCTCCAGTTCACCGTCGCGGACCATGTCGCGCAGGCCGTTCCAGACGAGCGCGCGCGTGAGGGCTTCGGGGATGCCGGAGAGGGTGCGCAGGGCGGTCTCCAGCGAGGTCGCGTCCAGGCGCACCTTGGCGTAGGTGAGGTCGCCGTCGTTGAGGACGACGAGCGCGGGGCGCGGGCCGGGGAGTTCGAGGGGCGCGGTCTGCGGGACGTCCACCTCGACGCGTTCGCGCGGGACGAGCCGCTTGGCGTCGACGAGGTCGCGGTCGTAGACGCCGACGGTGATGCGGTGCGGGCGGCTGCCGTCGCGGCGCACGGTGAGGGTGGTGCGGGTCTCGTCGCCGCCGAGTTCGGGGGTGAGGGTGTCGACGCCGGTGGTGCGCAGCCACTGCTCGGCCCAGCCGTGGACGTCGCGGTCGGTGGCGGAGGCGAGGTTGTCGATGAAGTCGGCGAGGGTGGCGTTGCCGAACTTGTGGCGCTTGAAGTGGGTGTTGATGCCGGTGAGGAAGTCCTTCTCCCCCATCCAGGCGACGAGCTGGCGCAGCGCGGAGGCGCCCTTGGCGTAGGAGATGCCGTCGAAGTTGAGGAGCGCGGAGGCGGTGTCGGGGACGGCGTCCGGGTCGGGGGCGACGGGGTGGGTGGAGGGGCGCTGGTCGGCGTCGTAGCCCCAGGCCTTGCGCTCGATGCCGAAGTCGATCCAGGTGTCGGGGAAGCGCTCGGAGCATGCCTCGTTGACGGTCTGGTATCCCATGTACTCGGCGAAGGACTCGTTCAGCCAGATGTCGTCCCACCAGCGCAGGGTGACCAGGTCGCCGAACCACATGTGGGCCATCTCGTGGGAGATGACCATGGCGCGGGTCTGGCGCTCGGTGACGGTGACGGCGGAGCGGTAGACGAACTCGTCGCGGAAGGTGACGAGGCCGGGGTTCTCCATGGCGCCGGCGTTGAACTCGGGGACGAAGGCCTGGTCGTAGGAGTCGAAGGGGTAGGGCTCCTCGAACTTCTCGTGGAAGCGGTCGAAGCACGCCTTGGTGATGTCGAGGATCTCGTCGGCGTCGGCGTCGAGGTAAGGGGCGAGGGAGCGGCGGCAGTGGATGCCGAAGGGCAGACCGGCGTGTTCGGTGCGGACGGAGTGCCAGGGGCCGGCGGCGACGCAGACGAAGTACGTGGAGAGCAGCGGGGTGGTCGCGGCCTTCCAGCGGCCGTCGGCCTGCTGCTCGGTGATGCCGTTGGCGAGGACGGTCCAGCCCTCGGGGGCCTTGACGCTCACGTCGAAGACGGCCTTGAGGTCGGGCTGGTCGAAGGCGGCGAAGACGCGCTGGACGTCCTCCATGAAGAGCTGGGTGTAGACGTACGACTCGCCGTCGGTGGGGTCCGTGAAGCGGTGCATTCCCTCGCCGGTGCGGGAGTACCGCATCCGCGCCTCGATGCGCAGCTCGTGCTCCCCGGCGGCGAGGCCGGCGAGCGGCAGCCGGTTCTCGACGAGCGTGGCGGGGTCGAGGGGGGTCCCGTCCAGCGTGGCGGAGCGGAGGGTGACGGGCTTCAGCTCGACGAAGGTGTCCCCGGCGGTGCGGGTGGTGAACCGGATGAGGGTGGTCGATTCGAAGGTCTCGTCGCCGGTGGTGAGGTCGAGGTCGACCGTGTAGTGCTGGACGTCGAGGAGCTGGGCACGGGTCTGCGCTTCGTCGCGCGTCAGTACGGACATGGGCCCATGCTGCCCGATGGGGTGGCGGCGGGGCACGGGGGTTCCGCTGACAGCTCAGCGGACCGCGGGGTTCCGCGGACGCCTCGGCGGACACGGGCGGGAGCGTCCGGACGGGACCGACGAGCCTCCCGGCGGGACCAGTGAGGTTCCGGACGGGACCAACGAGCCTCCCGGCGGGACCGGTGAGCATCCGGACGGGACCGACGAGCCTCCCGGCGGGGCCGGTGAGGTTCCGGACGGGCCGCCGAGTCTCCGGACACCCCTACGCGAGGCCGGTGCCGTTCATGTGGGCGAAGGCCGCCGTGATGCCGGGGCGGTCGTAGCCCGCGGGGCCCTTGGCTCCGGAGGAGAGCAGGGCGTGCAGCAGGAGGCGGGCCTTGGCCGGGTCGAGGGGGCCGGCGGGGACGAGACCGCGGTGCAGGAGGTCGTACTCGGAGCCGGGGCCGCGGTAGGTGCGGGAGAGGGTGGCGCCGGCGCCCGTGCGGGAGGCGAGGACGACGGGGATGCGGCCGGCGAGCTCGGCCAGGGGCTCGACGAGCCAGGTGGGGACGTGGCCGGCGCCGAAGGCGGCCACGACGAGGCCGTCGAAGCGGGAGTCGACGGCCTCCAGGAGCTCTCCGCGGTCGCCGACGGTGAGGGTGATCAGGGCGACCCGTACCGCAGGGTCGAGGCTCAGGGGGTGGATCGCACTGGTGCCGGTGGGGCGCAGCAGGATGCGCGGCTCGCCCTCGACGACCGCGCCGAGCGGGCCGGCGCCCGGGGAGGCGAACGTGCCGACGGACGTGGTGTGGGTCTTGCGGACGAGGCGGGCGGCGTGGATCTCGTCGGCGAGGACGACGAGGACGCCGAGGTTCCGGCAGCCGGGGTCGGCGGCGACGGCGAGTGCGGCGGCCAGGTTGGCCGGGCCGTCGGCGCCGGGCAGGTCGGGGCGGCGCATCGCGCCGGTGACCACGATCGGTTCGCCGGTGACGCAGAGCAGGTCGAGGAGGAAGGCGGTCTCCTCCAGGGTGTCGGTGCCCTGGACCACGACGACGCCGGAGCCGGCCGCGACGGCCTCCCGTACCTCGTGCGCGAGCGCGACGAGGTCCTCGAAGGAGAGGGAGGAGCTGGGCAGCCGGCGGACGTCGCGGAGCTCCACCTCGACGTCGGCGGCGCCGAGTCCGGCAAGGACCTCCGCGCCGGTCATGCGCGAGGCGTCGCCGCCGCGCGCGGAGATCGTCCCGCCGAGGGTGAAGACCGTGACGCGGCTCACCGGCCCGCTCCGTTCATCAGCGCGCTCCGTCCGCGATCGTCTCGTGGTGGCGGATGACCTCCGCGATGATGAAGTTCAGCAGCTTCTCCGCGAACGCCGGGTCCAGTTTCGCGCTCTCGGCCAGTTCGCGCAGCCGGGCGATCTGGCTGGCCTCGCGGGCCGGGTCGGCGGGCGGCAGCTGGTGCTTCGCCTTGAGGACGCCCACCTGCTGCGTGCATTTGAAGCGCTCGGCGAGCATGTGGACGACCGCCGCGTCGATGTTGTCGATGCTGTCGCGCAGCCGGGTCAGTTCCGCCGTGACGGACTCGTCGATCTCACTCATGAGCAGCGAGCTTAGACGGATCGGGTGGCGATCGTCGGAGGGTGTTCGGGATCCGGGATCTGGTTGCTCCAGCCGCCCGGGACGGTGCGCCCCTGCTGTTCCCGGAATCGGATGGGGGCGGTGCCGACCCTTCGGGTGAAGAGCCGGGAGAAGTACGCCGGGTCGTCGTAGCCGACGCGGCGGGCGACGGCGGCGACGGGCAGTTCGGTGGCGGCGAGGAGTTCCTTGGCGCGTCCGAGCCGTATGGAGAGCAGATAGTCCTTGGGGCTGCAGCCGGCGGTGCGCCGTACGGCGGTGCGCAGCTCGGCGGGGGTCATGCCGTGCCGGGCGGCGTGTTCGGCGACGGACAGCGGCTGGAAGGCGTCGCGGGCGAGGGCGGTGAGGACGGGGTCGCCGTCGGCGTTGGTGTCGGCGCGGGCGCGGCGCAGGGCGACGAGGAGCTCGTGGACGGCTGCTCCGGTCTCGACCTCCAGGAGGGGGTTTCCGCGGCGGGCCGCCCGTGCGATGCGGCCGATGGCGGCGCGCGGCCCGGCGGCGTCGGAGAGGGGGACGACGGGCCGGTCCGGCTCGATGTAGCCGAGCTCGGTGTAGGTGGTGGTGGCCGGGCCGCCGAAGTCGACGAAGGACTCGTCCCAGCCGGTCTCCGGGTCGGCGGCGTAGTGGTGCGGTACGCCGGGGGTGAGCCAGATCAGGGCGGGCGCGGTGATGGTGGTCCGCCGGCCGTCCGGGCCCCGGTACCAGCCGCTGCCGGCGCTGACGACGACGGCCACGTGGTGGTCGAGCGTGCGGGGGCCGACGGTGGGCAGGGCGCCGTGCTGGAGTCCGACGCCGAGGCAGACGAGCCCGAGGCGGTGGTGGATCGGGCTGGGTGTGAAGTAGCGCATCCAGGTGTGGTACATCCGCCGTGCCTGCCTTTCTTCCGTCCAAACAGCGACGATCTTTGTCCATGGACCCGTCCGCCGCCAGAGGGTGAGGGTGAGGCCATGAGCACGTTCGCTGTGGGTGACGAGGACTTTCTTCTGGACGGGCGGCCGGTGCGGCTGCTGTCGGGGGCATTGCACTACTTCCGGGTGCACGAGGACCAGTGGGGCCATCGTCTGGGGATGCTCCGTGCGATGGGTCTCAATTCTGTGGAGACGTACGTTCCGTGGAATCTGTACGAGTCGGAGCCCGGCCGCTACGGGGACGTGGCCGCGCTGGGGCGCTTCCTGGACGCGGTGGCGGCGGCCGGGATGTGGGCGATCGTGCGGCCGGGGCCGTACATCTGCGCCGAGTGGGAGAACGGCGGGCTGCCGCACTGGCTGACGGGGAGCCTGGGGCGGCGGGTGCGGACGGACGACGCGGAGTTCCTGGCCCATGTGGAGCGGTGGTTCCGGACGCTGCTGCCGCAGGTCGTGGAGCGGCAGATCGACCGCGGCGGCCCGGTGATCATGGTCCAGGTGGAGAACGAGTACGGGAGTTACGGCTCCGACCAGGGGTATCTGCGCAAGGTCGCGGACCTGTTGGCGGACTGCGGGGTGGAGGTGCCGCTGTTCACGTCGGACGGGCCCGAGGACCACATGCTGACGGGTGGTTCGGTGCCCGGGAACCTGGCGACGGCGAACTTCGGCTCGGAGGCCCGGGAGGCGTTCGCGGCGCTGCGGCGGCACCAGCCGTCGGGGCCGCTGATGTGCATGGAGTTCTGGTGCGGCTGGTTCGACCACTGGGGCACGGAGCACTCCGTACGGGACGCGGCGGACGCGGCGGCGACGCTGCGGGAGATCCTGGAGTGCGGGGCGTCGGTGAACGTCTACATGGCGCACGGCGGCACGAACTTCGCCGGCTGGGCGGGGGCGAACCGGGCCGGTGAGCTGCACGAGGGCGAACTGCGGCCGACGGTGACCTCGTACGACTACGACGCTCCGATCGACGAGGCGGGGTTGCCGACGGAGAAGTTCTGGCTCTTCCGCGAGGTGCTGGCGGAGTTCTCGGACGGCCCGCTGCCGGAGGTGCCGGAGCCGCCGCGCCGCATCGCGGCACCGGCGGAGGCGGCCTCGGCGGAGTGGGCGCCGCTCGCGGAGGTCCTGGAGGCGCTCGGCGACGAGGAGACGCGGACGCCGCTGCCGCCGACCTTCGAGGAGCTGGGCGTGGACCGGGGTCTGGTGCGCTACCGGCTGGAGATCCCCGGGCCGCGTCAGCCGTACCCGCTCTCCGTGACCGGGCTGCGGGACCGCGCGGTGGTGTACGTGGACGGGGTGCGGGCCGGGGTGCTGGCCTCGGAGGACGCGGTCCTCGCGGAGCCGGTGGCGGGGCCCGCGGTGGTGGAGCTGTGGGTGGAGTCGCTGGGCCGGGTCAACTACGGGCCGCGGCAGGCGGAGCCGAAGGGGATCACGGGCGGGGTCCGGCACGAGCGGCAGTACGTCCACGGCGTACGGGCCCGGGGGCTGCGTCTCGACGCGTTCGAGGCGGGGGCGGTGGCGAAGGTGCCGTTCCGGCCGGTGGCCGGGGAGGCCGGGCCGGGGCTCCACCGGGCGGTGGTGGACGTGGCCGGGCCGGGTGACGCGGCGCTGTCGCTGCCCGGCGGCACGCGCGGCTTCGTCTGGGTGAACGGCTTCTGCCTGGGCCGGTACTGGTCCGCGGGTCCGCAGGAGTCGCTGTTCGTGCCGGGCCCGGTGCTGCGGGAGGGCACCAACGAGGTGTGGGTGCTCGAACTGGAGGGCGGGGCGGGGAGCGTCCGGCTCGCATGAGGGACGAGCGTGTACGGGGGCGGTGGCACCGTCCCCGTACACGCTCGGGTTCACGGGGCGGCGGCTCCGCACCCGTACTCGCTCAGGGTCGCGCTAGAGGCTCGCGGCCGCGGACTTGATCTGGGCGGCGAAGGTCGAGACCTCGGTGTACACGCCGGGGTAGTTCGGGCGGGCGCAGCCCTGGCCCCAGCTGACGATGCCGACCTGGATCCAGGCACCGGCGTTGTCGCGGCGGAACATCGGGCCGCCGGAGTCACCCTGGCAGGTGTCGACACCGCCCTGGGCGAAGCCGGCGCAGATCTCCTCGGCGGGGACGAGGTCGCTGCCGTAGGACGCCTTGCAGGACGCGTCCGAGACGAACGGGACGGTCGCCTTCAGCAGGTAGCGCTGCTGGCCCCCGCCCTCACGGGCGGCGCCCCAGCCGGCCACCGTGAAGGTGCCGCTGTTGTACGCGGTGGTCTCGGCGATCTTCAGGGTGGGCAGCGAGGTGATCGGGGTGGCGAGCTTGATCAGCGCCCAGTCCTTGCCCTTGCCGTTGTAGCCGGGGGCCTGGAGGACCTTGGTGGACCGGACCTTGATGGCGCTGCTGCTCTGGAGGTCCACGACTCCGGCGGTGGCGGTGATGCTGGTGTTGTTGCCGGAGCCGCTCACACAGTGGGCCGCGGTGAGGACGACCTGCGGGGTGATCAGCGAGCCGCCACAGCCCATGGAGAGCCGGACCATCCAGGGGAACTCTCCCTGGGCGGCACGGGTTCCGCCGACGACCGGGGCGGGCGCGGCGGAGGAGGTGGAGGGCTGGAGGCTGACGGCGGCGAGTACGACGGCGCCGACCGCGGCGATTCTCTGAAGGGCGCGGACGAACCTGTTCTTCTTCAAGTGTCTGCCTTTCATGGGGGGTTGAGCCTTGATGGCATGTGCCCGTCAAGGCTTGGTCCGGATTATGGACAAGGGCTCGCCGGGGCCACAAGGACACGTTTTCGGCCAGCGGACGGTGCCGCGTCGCGCCCGTACAGTGAAGGGAAAGGGGGTGCGATGTGCCGAACGGCAACGAAGTCGTCCATGGGTTCCCGCACCTCGACGCGGTCCGGGCCTCGATCACCACGCTGTACCGCAGGCTGTCCGCGGACGGGGTCCGGCGGTACGCGACGAGCGTGCCCGCGGCCGACGTGGCCTTCGGCGACGAGGAGGACCTCCACCTCGGGGCGCAGCGGGTGGCAAGGGCCCTGGTCCACCACCTGGAGCTGCCCGAGGCACGGATGATCGTGAGCTTCCGCGAGATGCCGCATGCGGCGAGCGTGGAACTGGCCGCGGGACCCGAGTACTTCGTCGAGCTGAACGACCGCTTCCGGCAGCACCGCAGGGACGTGGGAGCCGCACTGGCCCACGAGATCACCCATGTACTCCTGCACCGCCTCGACCTCGGGTTCCCCGACACCCGGAAGAACGAGATCCTCACGGATGTGGTGACTACGTATCTGGGGGCCGGATGGCTGCTCCTGGACGCGTTCCGGGAGGACGGGGTGTCCAGCCAGAAGCTGGGGTACCTGACGCCGGAGGAGTTCGGGTACGTCCTGGCGAAGCGGGCGGAGGTGTTCGGGGAGGACCCGTCGCCGTGGTTCACCAGCCCGCGCGCGTACGAGGCGTGGAACCGGGGACGGGAGGAGGCGGCGCGGGACGACCGCCGGCCCCCGCTGGCGGCGGCGGGATGGGCGGCGCGCCACCGCTATGCGAAGGACCGCCGCTACGGCCGGGCGCCCGCGGACGCTCCGTACGCCTTCGAGGGGACGGGAGCCTCGGCCCGGGTCGCCTTCCCGTGCCCGGTGTGCCGGCAGCGCCTGCGGGTCCCGACGGGCCGCAGGGTCAAGGCGAGGTGCGGGGTGTGCGGTTCGGTCCTGGAGTGCGCGACGTGAAGGCCCCGGCCGTGACCCATCGGACACGCCTAATCGTTTGCGCCATCCGTGTCCGGCGGGTGAAGGTCGACGGATGAGCACGCTCTTCGACGCGATTCACGAGGGGGACGACGCCGTCGTGCGCGCCCTCCGGGCCGGAATGTCTCCCGAGGCCGACGACGAGGGCGAGACCCCGCTGTACCGGGCGGCCGTGGCGAACGAGGCCGGGATCGTACGGCTTCTGCTGGCGGCGGGCGCCGATCCCGCGCGGGGCAGCGGCGAGGAGGCGGGGGACCTGCCGCTGTGCGGGGCGGCCTGCGGCGGACACGCCGAGGTGGTGCGGGCCCTGCTGGCCGGCGGGGCGCGGGCGGACCAGGCGGAGGCGTTCGGATTCACCGCCCTGGACTGGGCCGTGCGGCTCGGGCACGTGGAGACGGCGCGGATCCTCCTGGAGCACGGCGCCGACCCTGGCCGGCCGGGCCCCGACGGGCTTCCGCCGCTGGTCGCGGCGGCGCGGCGCGGTTCGACCGAGAGCGTACGGGCCCTGCTGGAGCGCGGTGCCGGGCCCGTCGAGGACGCCTTGCGGGAGGCGCGGCGCTGGATCGGTGTCGACATCGCGGAGGAGTTGCGGCGCGGGCTGCTCGAAACGAGCGGAGGCGACGGGACCGGCGAGACCGTGGTGCGCCGCCTGCACGAGGACGGCGGGGTGACCGTCGTCGTGGACCTGCTGCGTCCGAACGGCGCCCCGGGCAGCGGCAACGAGCAGCAGACCGGCCACGCGGCGATCGCCACGCTCCTGGAGCGCGCGCTGGGGATCCGCACGCCCTACGAGGAGCTCGCCGGGCGGGCGCTGCGGTGCGGGGACCCGGACCTCGACGACTGGACCGAGACGGTCCGCGCCCTGGCCGACCGCGGCGACGAGGACACCTTCGCGGCGGCCGTCGCCTGGTGCGCGAGTGAGGAGCCCCTGCGGCGGGCCCTGGGCGCGCGCGTCCTGGGCGGCCTCGACGGCTTCACGGCGCGGGCGATGCCGGTGCTGCGCCACCTGGCCGCGGAGACGGCGAGGGATGCGGCCAGGGAGCCCGCGCTCTCCGTGGTCGTCGCGCTCGGGCAGTACGGGGACCCGGTGGCGGTGCCCGAGATGACGGCGTTCGCCTCGCACCCCGACATCGAGGTGCGGCGGGCCCTCGGGTGCGCGCTCACCGGGCCCGTATCCGCCGGGGACGCGGCGGCGGTGGAGCGGCTGGTCGCCCTGAGCCGCGATCACGACCACGGGGTGCGGGACTGGGCGACCCTCGCGCTCGCGGAGGTGCCCGAGGACACGCCCGTACTGCGGGAGGCGCTCGCGGCCCGGCTGGAGGACGACGATCCGGACGTCGTGGCGGAGGCGGCGCGCGGGCTGGCGATCCGACAGGATCCGCGCGCCGTCGAGGCGTTGGTCCGGATCCTGTCGGAAGGGAGCCCGGGAGGGACCGCCCGCGACACCGCCCTCGCCGCCGTCGAGTACATCGAGGACCCCAGGGTCAGGACCCGCCTGGAGTGGACGAGCCCACGCTGCCGCTGATCACGGCAGCAGGGGCGGGCGGGCCGAACACCCCGATCCGCCGGGGAATGGCAGGGCGGGCTTCTCCCCGCGTTCACCGACGGGACACCGCGGCCCCCCGTAATGCAGGAGTTGTATGGACAACAGTTGTTCATACATCTTGGCCTCGCTCCCCTTCCCCCATGGAGTACGCGTGACCTCCGCTGCCCGCGCCGCCGCCCTCGTCGGCGCCCTCGGCCTCACCGCCCTCACCCTCACCGCCTGCGGCGCCGCCCCGACGAAGGACGCCGCGGGCGCCGACGGGAAGAGCCTCGCCACCGCGACCTCCGCCACCGACGCCGGTGGCATGGACGCCCTGGTCGCCGCCGCGAAGAAGGAGGGCACGCTCAACGCGATCGCCATCCCCCGCGACTGGGCCAACTACGGCGCCATCATCGACGGCTTCACCGCGAAGTACGGCATCAAGGTGAACGTCGAGAACCCCGACGGCTCCAGCCAGGACGAGATCAACGCGGTCAAGTCCCGCAAGGGCCAGGACCGCGCGCCCGATGTGCTCGACCTCGGCGCCTCCTTCGCCCAGGCAGCCGGCGAGCAGGGGCTGACCGCGCCGTACAAGGTCGCCGCCTTCGACAAGATCCCCGGGACGCAGCGCGACGCGCAGGGCCGCTGGTTCAACGACTACGGCGGCTACGTCTCCATCGGCTGCGACGCCAAGCGGGTCAAGGTCTGCCCGCAGACCTTCGCCGATCTGCTCAAGCCCGAGTACAAGGGCCAGGTCGCCCTCAACGGCAACCCCACCAAGTCGGGCTCGGCCTTCGGCGGCGTGTACGCGGCGGCACTGGCCAACGGCGGTTCGTTCGACGACATCCAGCCGGGCATCGACTTCTTCGGCAAGCTGAAGAAGAACGGCAACTACAACCCGGTCGAGTCGACCCCTGCCACGGTCGAGAAGGGCGAGACGCCCATCTCCATCGACTGGGACTACCTGAACGCCGGTTACGCCGAGCAGTTCGCCGCCAAGGACATCGACTGGAAGGTCGCCGTCCCCACCGACGGCGTCTACGCCCAGTTCTACTCGCAGGCGATCAACAAGGACGCCCCGCACCCGGCGGCCGCCCGCCTGTGGCAGGAGTACCTCTACAGCGCCGAGGGCCAGAACCTCTGGCTGAAGGGCTACGCCCGGCCCGTGCTGATGCCGGCCATGGAGGCCGACGGCACGATCGACAGTGCGGCCGCCGCGGCGCTGCCGAAGGTCGCCGGCACCCCGAAGTTCCCCACCGAGCAGCAGACGTCCAAGGCCAAGGAGACCCTGTCGCAGGGCTGGGCCGCAGCCGTCTCCGGGTGACCCGTCGATGACCTCGCACTCCTCCACCGCCCCGTCCGGGGCCGCCCGCGCGCCGGGCGCGCGGGGGGGCCCCGCGGGGGCCCGGGGTAGGTGGCGGGCGCCAGGGGTGGTTTTCGGGCGCGCCCGCGGCCGGGGGCGGGCCGGCGGGACCCCGGGGACGCCTCCGCCTGGGACATCGACGCCCCCGGCTC
>NZ_JBHWBS010000035.1:26665-70239 GCF_042735655.1 Streptomyces sp. NPDC059567
TTTACCTCCCCACTCAGCCACGGGCCGGCCGGGGCCCGCCGGCGGCGCGCCGGGCGGGGGGGCCCCGGCGGGCGCCGGCCCCGGGACGACCGGGGTCGCCGGTTCCCCCATGACCGGCGGCTCCCCCGCGGCCCCTGCCGCCACCGCCCCCGCGCGGCGGGCCCGGCGCCGCCCGCGTCCCGGCGGCTGGCTCGCCGCCCTGCCGCTCTTCCTCGTCGTCGGCGTCGCCTTCGGGCTGCCGGCGCTCGCCATGGCCGACGGTGCCTTCACCGTCGCCGACGGCGGGTACGGCCTCGACAACGTGACCCGGTCGGTCGACGGCGCGTACCGCACCGCCCTGCTCGGCAGCATCGAGCTGTCCGCGCTCACCGCGGCGGGCGGCACCCTCTTCGGACTGCTCCTCGCCCAGGCCGTGGTCTCCTCCCGAGGCCGGGCCCTGCGGGAGGCCGTGCTCACCGCCTCCGGGGTGCTCGCCAACTTCGGCGGCGTGCCGCTCGCCTTCGCGTTCGTCGCCACCCTCGGCAACGCCGGAGTGCTCACCACGAGCCTGGGCCTCGCCGAGCACGGCTGGTCGCTGTACGGCTTCTGGGGCCTCGCCCTGACCTATCTGTACTTCCTGATCCCGCTGATGGTGCTGACCGTGGCGCCCGCGCTCGACGGACTGCGCGTCCAGTGGCGGGAGGCGGCCCGCGACTGCGGCGCCTCGGCATGGCAGTACTGGCGCCATGTCGGCCTTCCGGTGCTGCTGCCGTCCCTCCTCGGCGGGTTCGTGCTGCTCTTCGGCAGCGCGTTCGCCGCGTACGCGACGGCCGCGGCGATGGTCGGCAGCTCCGTGCCGCTGGTGACGCTTCAGATCGCGGACGCGCTCTCCGGCAACGTCCTCGTCGGCCAGGAGAACGTCGCCCTCGCGCTGAGCCTCGACATGGTCGTGGTCGCGGCCCTCGTGATGGCCGTCCACCTCCCCCTCCAGCGAAGGAGCACCCGATGGCTCGCCTAGGACGTCCCCTGGTGCTGCTGCTCGCCGGGGTCTACTTCCTCGTCCCGCTGCTCGCCTCCGCCGTGTTCACCGTGGACATCCCCGGGCAGGGGCTCACCCTCTCCTCGTACACCCGGATCTTCGCGGCGCCCGGTTTCGGCGGCAGTCTGCTGCTGTCGCTCGGGCTGGCGGCGGCGAGCGTCGCCCTCGTGCTGCTGATCACCATCCCCGCGGCGGTCGCGGCCCGGCTCTCGGCGCCCCGGCTGCGGCCGGTCCTGGAGGTCGTGTGCACGCTGCCGCTGGTGGTACCGCCGGTGGCGCTGACCGCCGGGCTCGGGACCGTACTGCGCTGGGGTCCGGAGAAGCTGTCCACGACCCCGCTGTACCAGACGTTCGTGGCCGTGCAGAACCCTGACTTCCCCGTCGTCCTCGTCCTCGCGTACGCCGTGATGGCGCTGCCCTTCGTCTACCGGGCGCTCGACGCGGGACTGCGCTCCGTGGACGTGCGCACCCTGGTGGAGGCTGCGCGGGACTGCGGGGCCTCCTGGCCTCGGGCGCTCGTCTCGGCCGTGCTGCCCAATCTGCGGGGCGCCCTGCTGAACGCCTCGTTCCTGACGCTGGCGCTGGTCCTCGGCGAGTTCACGGTCGCCTCGCTGCTCGGCTTCCAGCCCTTCGCGGTGTGGATCGTGCAGGCGTCCGGCTCGGACGCCCGGCTCTCGGTGGCCGTGTCGCTGCTGAGCCTGCTGCTGACCTGGGTGCTGCTCCTCGCCCTGACGACCGTGGGCAACCGCCGCCGTACACCGCGCCCTTCCCGTACTTCCGAAGGAAAGACCTCCCGATGACCGTGCTCGACCAGCCGGTACGCACCGGCGCCGCTCTCGAGATCCGTGGCCTGCGCCGGTCCTTCGGCTCCGCCGTCGCGCTCGACGGCCTCGATCTCGATGTCGCCCCCGGCGAACTCCTCGCGCTGCTCGGTCCGTCCGGCTGCGGCAAGACGACCGCGCTGCGCGTGCTGGCCGGCTTCGAGCGGCCCGACGAGGGCCGGGTGCTGCTCGACGGAGAGGACATCGTGCCGGTGTCCGCCGACCGCCGTGACACGGCGATGGTCTTCCAGTCGTACAGCCTCTTCCCCCATCTCACGGCCGCCGACAACGTGGCCTTCGGGCTGCGGATGCGCAAGGTGCGGACGGCCGAGCGCCGGGCCCGCGCGGCCGAGCTGCTCGAACTCGTCGGTCTGGCCGGCCACGGCGACCGCTTCCCGCACCAGCTCTCCGGCGGTCAGCAGCAGCGGGTCGCGCTGGCCCGCGCGCTCGCGCTCCGGCCCCGGCTGCTGCTGCTCGACGAGCCGCTGTCGGCGCTCGACGCACGGGTGCGGCTGACGCTACGGGAGGAGATCCGCCGGCTCCAGCTGGAGTTGGGCATCACCACCGTGTTCGTCACCCACGACCAGGAGGAGGCGCTGTCGATGGCCGACCGGGTCGCGGTGATGAACGGCGGCCGGCTGGAGCAGTGCGCCTCCCCGACGGAGCTGTACGAGCGTCCCGCGACGGGCTTCGTCGCCGAGTTCGTCGGCACCATGAACCGGGTCTCCGGCCGGGTCGCCGGCGACGACGTGGTGGAGGTGCTCGGCGCACGGCTGCCGGTCGAGGGTCCGGGCGGTACGGGGGACGTACGGGTGCTGCTGCGGCCGGAGGCGCTGGAGGTGACCGCGGGCGGCTCCGCCCATGTCACCGGCTCCGCCTTCCACGGCCCCACGACCCGGCTGCGGATCACCCTGCCCGACGGTACGGACGTCAAGGCGGACGTGCCCACGCACGCGGCGGCCGGGCTGACCCCGGGCGCTGCCGTCACCGTGACTCCGCGGCAGCGACCCGTGCTCCTCGCCTCCTGGGACGGCGAGGCGTGACCGGGCTGCAGGCGGTCCTCTTCGACATGGACGGAACGCTCGTCGACACCGAGGGCGTCTGGCTGGACGTGGTGGAGGCCGCGGCCGTGCGCCGGGGCCGCGTCCTCGGCGCCGAGCGCCGTACGGCGGTGACGGGCCGCTCGGTGGAGGACGCCGCGGCCATGCTCCAGGAGTACCTGGACGCGCCGGCGGCGGAGCTCGCGGCCGAGTTGGGCGCGGACTTCGCCGCGCGGCTCACGATCGCCGCGGCGCCCCGGCCGGGCGCGCTGCGCCTGCTTGCCGCGCTGCGCGCGCGCCGGGTCCCGACGGCGCTGGTGTCCGCCTCGCCGCGGGCGGTCGTCGCCCAGGTCGCCGGCACCCTGGACGGACACCGTTTCGACGCGCTGTTCGGCGCCGAGGACACCGCACGGACGAAGCCGGAGCCCGATCCCTATCTGGCGGCGGCGGTGGCTCTCGGCGCCGAACCGGCGCGGTGCGTGGCCGTCGAGGACAGTCCGACGGGGGTCGCCTCCGCGGTCGCCGCGGGCTGCCGGGTGCTCGCCGTGCCGTCGACGGAGCCCCTGGAGGACTTCGCCGGCACCGAAGGCGTCACGCTGGCGGACTCGTTGACCGAGGTGGATCCCGAGTTGTTGATCTCCCTGGTCCGGTGAGTACGGGCCATGACAGGGTTGGCCTGTGAGTGAGGCACGCGGCAGGACACCGCTCTATCTGAAGGTCGCCGCCGATCTGCGGACCGCCATCACGGCGGGCGAGTACGGCTCGGGGGCGAAGCTGCCCGCCGAGGACGAACTGGCCCGCCGTTACGGCGTGTCCAGGGGCACGGTCCGTCAGGCGCTCGCCGCGCTGCGGACCGACGGGCTGATCACCTCGCGGCGCGGTTCGCGCCGGGTGGTCCTCGGCGGGCCTCGACTGCACAGCTTCGGCGAGCTGCGCTCGTTCACGCGCTGGGCGCGCTCGCTCGGGGAGGAGCCCGGGGGCCGGATCGTGGCCGTCGACCGGGTCCCCGCGGACGCGGAGGAGGCCGAGAAGCTGCGCGTCGAGGAGGGTTCGCCGGTCTACCGGGTGCGGCGGCTGCGGACGCTCGCGGGCACGCCGGTGATGGTGGAGCGTACGACGTATCCGGAGCGGATCGGGGAGCTGGTGGCCCGGATGCCGCTGGACACGGTCTCGCACTCGGAGCAACTGGAGCTGCACGGCGTGCTGTTCGCGGACGCCCGGCACACCATCGACCTGGTGCCCGCCGACGCCGACGACGCGGAGCTGCTCGGCTGCCGGGCCGGGGAGTCGCTGCTGCGGGAGCGACGGCACTCCACCGACCCGACGGGGGCGCCGGTGGAGTGGTCGCAGGACCGCTATCTGCCGGGGACGGTGGCGTTCACGATGCAGAGCTCGACGGGGACGAGCGCGCTGGGGCGTCGGCTCGGCTCGTGAGCGCTCGGCTCGTGAGCGCTCGGCCCGTGAGCGCTCAGCTCGTGAGGAGCAGCCCGGCCAGCAAGGGCCTGAAGTGCGCGAATCCGGGGGTCGGCAGCTCCGGGTCCTTCGCCTGTTCGTCCCAGCGGCGCACGGCGACGGCATCGGCTGCCCCCGGGTGCGCCTCGAAGGCGCGCGCCTGCGCCTCGGTCATCGGGCCGCCCTGGACGGCGAGGGTGTGCACGGACGCCTCGGAGAGCAGGTCGAAGTAGCCGGGCTCGACGGCGCAGAGGTAGCGCTTGGCGGCGACGTGCAGCCGTACGGGCTCGGTGACTTCGGGGCCGAACCACTGGTCGAGCCAGTCGGCGCCGGTGTGGCTGTGCCGGTTGTCGGTGCCGTGCTCCATCAGGTCGCGGCCGGTGACCGCCCCCTGGAAGTGGCCGACGTCGTGCAGGAGCGCGGCGGCGATCAGGTGCGGCGGGGCACCGGCCGCCTCGGCGAGGGCGCCGGCCTGGAGCATGTGCTCGGCCTGGGTGACGGCCTCGCCGAGGTACTCGGCGCTGCCTTCGCCTTCGAAGAGGGCGGCGAGGGTGTCGAGCGGGTTCGCGGTGGTCACCTGGCCTCCCGGCGCAGGACGGCGAGGGTGGAGGCGAGGCCGTCGATGTCGGCGTAGGCGCCCTGGAGGTGGCGGTCGCCGGACTCGGCGAAGGCCGTCCGGGCATGCAGCAGCCGGGTGTTGTCGAAGATCAGGCAGTCGCCGGGGGCGAGCCGGAAGTCCAGCTGAAGCTCCGTTCGGAGCAGCAGGTCGCCGAAGCGCCGGTAGGCGGCGTAGAAGGCTTCGAGCACGTCGGCGGGGAGTCGCAGGGTGCCGATGGAGCGGTTGTTGAAGCGGATCTCGCGGATCCGGCCGGCCGGGTCGACACCGATCAGCGGCCGGTGGGCGCGGAGCTCGGTGCGCTCGTCGGCGAAGGCGAAGGGTACGGGGACGCGGGTGAGGATCTCGTACGCCTCCGGGGCCTCGGCGCGCAGCAGCGCAGCAGCGTGGAAGCCGTCGACGAGACCGGAGTCGCCGCCCCGGGCCGCGTTGGTGAGGCAGTGCAGCAGCTGGAGGGTGGGGACGGGGTCACGGTACGGGTTGTCGGTGTGCGGGGTGATGCGGGCGCCGGTGAAGGCGAGGTTGTTGGGGTCGGCCTCGACCCGTACCTCGAAGAGCTCGCCGTAGTTCGTCTCCCGTACGTAGCCGAAGGTGCGGGCCACGTCGAGGACCTGGCGGTCGCGGACGGGGACTCCGCGCAGCAGCACGAAGCCGAGGCGCAGGACCGAGTCGAGGGCGGCGGCCCGGACGGCCGCGTCGGCGGTGTACGCGTCCCAGTCGGCCTCGGGGAGCCCGCCGTCGAAGCGGCTCGCGGCCCACGGTTCCTTGTCGTCCTCGGTGCGGCCGTCGCCGGGTGCCGTGGGGGTGCCCGGGAGGTGGGCGTCCAGCCAGGTCTCGGGGTAGACGGACCGGTGGCCGTCGGGGGCCCAGACCACCTCGTGTGCGGGGGCGCCGTCGGGGGTGCGGGTGTCGTGGACGGCGTCGACGGCGAGCGCGGCGGGCAGTTCGGTGATCTGGAACAGCTTCTGGCCGTTGCGGGGGGCGCGGCAGTCCGGGCAGGGGCAGTTGTCGCGCAGCCAGAACGGCGGTGCGGAGGTGAGTGACACCATCGAGGGATCTCCAAGTTGTACAGACAACTTCCTTTCAGACGCGAGCCTCGCAGCCCGGAGTGGCCGCGGGGTTACGGCAGGGTGGACGGCGCCGCCGCGCCGCCCCGCCACGGCGAACGGGGAGAACCGCTTCAGCGAGCAGGACGTCATGCGGGAGGGCGGGGTGCCGGGCGGCGAGGCTCGTCCTCGTCGCGGGCGAGCCGTCATGGACGCGTCCTGCCCGGTCCGCGACCGGCCGGCATGGGGGAGGACCGGCCGCGAACCGGGGGCTGATGGGGTCGGGTGGCTCAGCAGCCGTGGTCGACGAGGTCGAACGAGGCGTAGTGGTCGGCCGTGTAGTAGTCCTCCTGGTACGAGTCGCCGGTCACGATCCGGCGGGCACCGCGGGTGGAGGAGCCCGGGGTCTTCACCGTGTACTCGTGGTAGTAGCCGACCGAGTGGGACGGGAGGATGCCTTCGCGGTTCTGGAAGACGCTGCCGTCCTGGCGGTAGGGGAAGGGGCCGCCCTGCTCGATCAGGCGGAGGGTGTCGTGGGCCTGGGAGGGGAGGTCGGAGTAGCAGATCTCGCCGACGGCGGCGGCCGAGAAGGCGGACGCGGCCGGCACCGGGGCGGGCGGGGCGACGGCCGCGCCGGCCGGGGCGCCGAGGAGGAGGGTCGAGACGAGGGCGGCGGCGCCGCCGATGACGGTGAATCGTGGGGGGATTCGCATGACGCCGATGATGACGCGCGTAGACGAGATCCGGACACCCCAACTCCCTTCATTTCTCCGGACGTTAACTTCCTCCGACCGATGTGGGGACGGCGTGTGCGCCCCTCACGCGTACGCCACGCCCACTCGGACACCGCGTCAGGAACCCTCTGCCCCCTGGTCGATCACGATGTCCAGCTCCGCGAGGAAGGCCGTCGCCCCGGGGGTGAGGGTGGAGCGGTTCCAGATGAGGTGCTCGTTCCGGGCCGGCGCGTCGCTAACCGGGACCGTGACGACGCCCGTGAGGTGCGGGGTGTAGGCCGAGGGAAGGAGGGCGATGCCGAGGTTCTGGTGGATGAGCCGTGTCGTGAACCCGGCGTCGGTCACTTCGAAGGCGACCTCGCGGTGGACTCCGGCCGCGGCGAACGCCTGGTCGGACTGGAGCCGTCCGGCCGTTCCCGCCGGCTTGTCCACGAACACCTCGGAGGAGAGGCGGGCGAGGTCGACCTCGGTCTCCCCCGCGAGCGGATGGCCGGGGGCGACCACGGCGACCAGCCGGTCGTGGGCCAGCAGCCTGGAGCCGACCCCTTCGGGCCGGGCCGACGGGGGCAGGCCGAGAAAGGCGATCTCGAGCGCGCCCTCCTTGACCAGCTCGACGAGGAGTTCGCTGGCGCCGACGTGCAGACCGATGCGGACCTGGGGATAGCGCCGGCGGAAGGCGTGCAGTGCGGCCGGGATGTCGAAGGCCGCGACGGTGGGGATCACGCCGATGGCGAGCCGGCCGCGGATCTCGCCGACGGCCGCGGCGACCTCGGCGGCGGCGCGCTCGGCGGCGTTCACGGCCTGCCGGGCCGCCGGCAGGAACGCCTCCCCGGCCGGCGTCAACCGCACGCGGCGGCTGGTGCGGTCGAAGAGCCGGGCGCCGAGCTCCCGTTCCAGGCGCGCGATCTGATGACTGAGGGCGGACTGGACCACGAGGCACCGCTCGGCGGCGCGGGTGAAGCTGCTCGTCTCCGCGACGGCGATGACGTACCGCATCTGCTGAAGCTCCATGGATCCATCGTGAATCACGATGGATCCGGTGACAAACATGCATTGGACTCATTGATCACCGGCGCCGAAGCTGGATCGCGTGAAGAACCTGGTGACGTCATCGAGCCCGGCAGGTCTTGCCGACACTGCCCTGACCGCGTCCGCGCCCATGGTCTGGGGGACCACGTTCGTGGTCACCACCGAACTCCTGCCCCCGGGCCACCCGTTGTTCGCGGGACTCCTCCGCGCCCTGCCCGCGGGCCTGATCGCGCTGGCGATCACCCGCACACTGCCCCGCGGGGCGTGGTGGCCGAGGGCCGCTGCGTTGGGCGTGCTCAACATCGGTGCGCTCTTCCCGCTGTTGTTCGTCGCCGCCGAACGGCTGCCCGGCGGTGTGGCCGCCCCGCTGAGTGCGGCTCAGCCTTTGATCGTCGCGGTCCTGGCCGTGGCGGTGCTGCGTCAGCCCCCGTCGGCCCGGAGTTTCGTGTGGGGGATCGCCGGTGTCGTGGGCGTCGGTCTGGTGGTGGTCGGCCCTGACGCGGGGTTCGACGCGGTCGGGATCCTGGCAGGTCTCGGCGGCGCCGGTTCGATGGCGCTCGGGGTGACGCTCACCAAGCGCTGGGGACGCCCGGACGGCGTCGGCCCGACAGCTTTCGCGGGCTGGCAACTCGCCGCGGGCGGCCTGTTCCTGGTGCCGGTGACGTTCCTGTTCGAGGGCGCGCCGCCCGCCGTCGACACGAGCGCCGTGCTCGGCTATCTCTGGCTCGGCCTGATCGGCGGACTGCTCTCGTACGTCCTGTGGGTCCGGGGCGTGACCACCCTGCCGGTCACGTCCGTCGCCGTCCTCGTCCTGCTGTCGCCGATCGTGGCCGCCCTGCTGGGCGCGCTGCTGCTCGGCCAGTCCCTCGGCCCGGTCCAACTGGTCGGTTTCGCCCTCGCCCTCGCCGCGATCGCCGCGGGCCAGATCGCCCCGAAGCCCTCGGGCACCTGAGGCGAGGAGCACGAGGGCTTCGGGGGCGCATGCGTCAGGAGGCCGTCGCTCCCCCGCGCCGGACGGGCCGGCCGAGGTCAGGACGCGGCCGCTCCCCCGCGCGGGAGGCGGAGGCTCAGCAGGGCCGCCGCCGCGTAGGTCGCGACGACCCACGGCATCGCCGCCCCCACCGACAGGTCCGCGAAGTACGCGGTACCGATGGCCGCCGCCCCCAGCGCGCCGCCGAACTGCTGCGCCGTCGAGAAGACGCCCGACGCACCGCCCGCCATCTCCCCCGGCACCGACGACAGGACGATGGTGACCAGCGGCACGACCAGGAAGCCGAGGCCCGCGCCGGCGACGACGAGGCCCGGGACCAGCGGCCAGGCGCCGGTGTGGACGGGGGCCGCCGCGCTCATCGCGTACCAGACCCAGGCGTAGCCGACGGCCATCAGGACCGCGCCCGCCACCGGTACGAACCGGCCGAAGCGGGCCGCCAGCGGGTCCGCCGCCGGGGCGGTGAGGAAGCCGCCGGCCGAGAAGGCGACCATCAGCAGGCCGGCCTCCAGCGGCGCGTACCCCTGCTCGCCCTGCAGCCAGATCGCGAAGACCAGGAAGAAGCCTTGCATCCCGAGGGCGAAGAGCAGTTGGACCGCGAGCCCGTACGAGAACGCCGGCACCCGGAAGGTCCGCCCCGGCAGCACCGACCCGCGCGCGGCGAGCCGCGTCACCGCGAGGACGCCGCCACCGAGGAGCAGCCAGCCCCACAGCGGCCGGCCGTGTTCGCGGCCCTGGACCAGCGGCAGCACGATCGCGACGAGACCGGCGGCGAGGACGAGGCTGCCGAGCAGCGGCGGGCGGGCGGCGGAACGCTCCCGGGTGGACGGCACGAGGACCACGGCCGCGACCAGGGTCACGACGGCGACCGGCACGTTCACGAGGAAGATGCTCCGCCAGCCGAGCCCGAAGAGGTCGGCGTCCGTCAGCACCCCGCCCAGAAGCAGACCGACGGCGGAGGCGAAGCCGGCCACGGCCCCGTACATCCCGAAGACCTTGCCGCGCTCCTTGCCCTGGAAGAGGGCGTGGAAGGAGCCGAGGACCTGCGGCATCAGGACGGCCGCCGTCACGCCCTGCACGGCCCGCGCGGCGATCAACTGGCCCGGCGTCTGGGCGATTCCGCAGGCGAGGCTCGCGAGCCCGAAGCCGGCCGTGCCGGCGAGGAAGAGCGCCTTGCGTCCGTAGCGGTCGCCGAGCCGCCCGGCGACGATCAGGGTGGCCGCGAAGCCCAGCAGGTAGGCGGAGACGGTCCACTGCAGCGCGCTTTCGGAGGCGCCGAGCCCGTGCCCGATGGACGGCAGGGCGACATTGACGATGGTGACGTCGATCAGGTCCATCAGGGCGGCGACCATCATGACGACGGCTGCGGCCCAGCGGCGCGGGTGGACGGCGACGGAGTCACCGCTGGTCGTGGTGGAGACGGTGGTCGCGGACATCGCGCGCCCCTTCCCGGGATTTATTTCGTTCGACCTAACGAAATAAAATCTGGCACACGCCCGTCCGTGATCGCAAGTCTTTCGTTCGGGCGAACGAAATACTTGCTAGGATGAGGCCATGAGCGAGCAGAACCAGCGCGCCGAGGTCATCGCCGCCCTCACCGTCGCCGGACGCGACTCCAGCGCCGCGTCCGTCGCCTTCCACACGGCGGTCGCGGCCAAGCAGGACCTCGGCCCCACCGAGACCAAGACCCTGGACCTCCTCCAGCGCCACGGCGCGCTCACCGCGAAGGAGCTGGCCGAGCACTCCGGCCTCGCGCCCGCCTCCGTGACGGGGCTCGTCGACCGTCTGGAGCGCAAGGGCTTCGTGCGCCGAGTGAAGCACCCGACGGACAAGCGCCGGGTGCTGATCGAGCCGCGGCCCGAGAAGCTGGCCGAGCTCGCCCCGCTCTTCGATGACTGGGCGCGCGAAGTGCACGAACTCTACGAGGAGTTCACCACCGAGGAGCTGCTCACCGTCACCCGCTTCCTGACCGGCGCGACCGACCGCCAGCGCGCCGCGACGAAGCGCCTCACCGACTAGAGCCGTACACCGGCCGCGGCACCTCCGCCTCCGCCAGCAGCTTCAGCGCCGTCTCCCCCGCCTCCGCCGGGCTCCAGCGGGCCCCCTTGTCGGCCGTCGGTCCGGGCCGCCATCCCTCCATGACGGTGATCCGGCCGCCCTCGGCCTCGAAGACCCGGCCGCTCACACCCGCCGAGGCCGCCGAGCCCAGCCAGACCACCAGCGGCGACACGTCCTCCGGTACGCCCTCCAGGCCCGCGAACGCCTGTTCCGTCATCCGCGTCCTGGCCGCCGGGGCGATCGCGTTGACCTGGATCCCGTAGCGTCCCATCTCCGCCGCCGCGACCAGGGTGAGGCCGACGATGCCGGCCTTGGCGGCCGCGTAGTTACCCTGCCCGACGCTGCCCAACAGCCCTGCTCCCGAGGTGGTGTTGACGACCCGGGCCGCCTGCTCGCGCCCCGCCTTCGTCTCCGCCCGCCAGTGCGCGGCCGCGTGCCGCAGCGGCAGGAAGTGGCCCTTCACATGGACGCGCATGACCGCGTCCCAGTCGTCCTCGCCGAGGTTGACGAGCATCCGGTCGCGCAGGAATCCCGCGTTGTTGACCAGGGTGTCGAGCCGTCCGAAGGAGTCCAGGGCCGCGGCGACCAGCGAGGCCGCGCCCTCCTCCGTGGCGACGTCGCCGCCGTGCGCGACGGCCTCGCCGCCCGCCGCGCGGATCTCCTCCACCACCTGCCCGGCGGGCGAATCCGTCCCCGCCGAGCCGTCGAGCCCGACCCCCAGGTCGTTGACGACGACCTTGGCCCCTTCCGCCGCGAAGGCCAGGGCGTGGGCGCGCCCCAGCCCCCGTCCGCCGCCCGTCACGATCACGACCCGGCCGTCACAGATTCCCATCTCAGCTCTCCTTGTTGACAGTTGCGGCATCCAGAAACGCGGGGCGCTCGCCGCCCCCGTGCACCAGGAGCGAGGCCCCCGAGACGTACGCGGCCCGGTCGGAGGCCAGGAAGACGGCCGCCTCCCCCACGTCCGCCGGCTCGGCGAGCCGGCCGAGCGGCACGGTCGCCCCGACGGCGGCGACGCCCTCCTCGTCGCCGTAGTGGACGTGGGACAGCTCCGTGCGGACCATGCCGAGGACGAGGGAGTTCACCCGCACCTCGGGGGCCCATTCCACGGCCATCGAGCGGGCCAGGTTCTCCAGGCCGGCCTTCGCGGCGCCGTACGCGGCCGTGCCGGGCGAGGGCCGGGTCCCGCTGACGCTGCCGATCATGACGATCGCGCCGCGGGAGGCCCGCAGCAGTTCGTACGCGGCGAGGGAGACGGTCAGCGGGGCGATGAGGTTCAACTCCACGACCCGCGCGTGCCGTTCGGCGTCCCCCTCGCCGAGGAGCCGGTACGGCGTTCCGCCGGCGTTGTTGACCAGGACGTCCAGCCGTCCGTACCGCTCGTCGACGCCCGCGAAGAAGGCGCCGACCTCCGCGGGTTCCCGCAGGTCGAGGGGGGTGAAGACGGCCTCGCGACCCCCGTCCCGCACGGGCTCGTCCGGGGGTCTGCGGGCACAGACGATCACCCGCGCGCCCGCCCTGAGGAACGCCCGGGCGATGCCCGCGCCGACCCCGCGCGTGCCGCCGGTGACGACGGCGACCCTCCCGTCCAGCTCCATCGGCTGCTACCTTTCCTCACCAAGCAGTCACCTAACAAATGTTTGGTGGAAAGGTAGCTGATCCGCTCATGGGTGTCTCCACCTCAAGCCCGGGCAAGGGCATCGCACGCGTCACCGTCGACTTCCCACCCGTCAACGCCCTTCCCGTACAGGGCTGGTACGACCTCGCCGACGCGGTCCGCGCGGCGGGCCGGGACCCCGAGGTCCGCTGTGTCGTGCTGGCCGCCGCCGGCCGGGGCTTCAACGCGGGCGTCGACATCAAGGAGATGCAGCGGGACGCGGGGCACAGCAGCCTCATCGGCGCCAACCGCGGCTGCGCGGAGGCGTTCGCGGCGGTCTACGAGTGCGAGGTGCCGGTCGTCGCGTCAGTCGGCGGCTTCTGCCTGGGCGGCGGGATCGGGCTCGTCGGCAACGCGGACGCGATCGTCGCCTCCGAGGACGCCACCTTCGGGCTGCCCGAGCTGGACCGGGGCGCACTCGGCGCCGCCACCCATCTCGCCCGGCTCGTGCCCCAGCATCTGATGCGCGCGCTGTACTACACCTCCCGCACCGCCACCGCCGCCGAGCTGCATGCCCACGGCTCGGTCTGGAAGGTCGTGCCGCGTGAGGAACTCCTGGACGCGACGCTGGAGTTGGCGGCCGAGATCGCCCGGAAGGACGGGTATCTGATCCGGCTCGCCAAGGCGGCGATCAACGGGATCGACCCCGTGGACGTGCGCCGCAGCTACCGCTTCGAGCAGGGCTTCACCTTCGAGGCCAACCTCAGCGGGGTCGCCGACCGCGTCCGCGACACCTTCGGCAAGGACGAGGCCAGGGAGGCCGGCTCGTGACCGACAAGACGATGACCCCCGACGAGGTGGTGGGGCGCCTGCGCAGCGGCATGATCCTCGGCATCGGCGGCTGGGGCTCACGCCGCAAGCCGATGGCCCTGGTCAGAGCGCTGCTCCGGTCCGAGATCACCGATCTCACCGTGGTCTCCTACGGCGGCCCCGACGTCGGCCTGCTGGCCGCCGCCGGCCGGATCCGCAAGCTCGTCGCCGCCTTCACCACCCTGGACTCGATCCCCCTCGAACCGAACTTCCGCGCCGCCCGCGAGCGCGGCGCCTTCGAGCTGACGGAGCTCGACGAGGCCATGTTCATGTGGGGCCTGCATGCCGCGGCCAACCGGCTGCCCTTCCTGCCCGTACGGGCCGGGCTCGGTTCGGACGTCATGAGGGTCAACCCCGAGCTGCGGACGGTCACCTCGCCCTACGAGGACGGGGAGACGTTCGTCGCCGTGCCGGCCCTGCGCGTGGACGCCGCCTTCGTCCACCTCAACCGCGCCGACCGGCTCGGCAACGGCCAGTACCTGGGCCCCGACCCGTACTTCGACGACCTCTTCTGCGAGGCCGCCGACACCGCGTACATCTCCTGCGAACGGATCGTCGAGCGGTTCGACGCCGACACCGCCCCGCAGTCCCTGCTCGTCGGCCGGCACAGCGTCACCGGTGTCGTCGAGGCACCGAACGGCGCCCACTTCACCTCCTGCGCCCCCGACTACACCCGCGACGAGCCCTTCCAGAAGCTGTACGCCACCACCCCCTGGCCGGAGTTCGCCGAACGGTTCCTCTCCGGGAAGAGCGAGGACGACTACCAGCAGGCCGTACGCACCTGGCACGAGGAGCAGCAGTGACCACGACCACGACCGTCACCCGCGCCGAGTACTGCGTCGTCGCCTGCGCCGAGGCCTGGCGCGACAACGGCGAGATCCTCGCCGCCGCCATGGCCCCGGTCTCCTCCTTCGGCGCCCGGCTCGCCAAACGCTCCTTCTCCCCCGACCTGCTGCTGACCGACGGCGAGGCGATGCTCGTCGGTCTCGACGGGCAGGTCGAGGGCTGGCTGCCGTACCGCCGCCACCTCATGATGGTCACCGGCGGCAAGCGGCACGTCATGATGGGCGCGAGCCAGATCGACCGGCACGGCAACCAGAACATCTCCTGCATCGGCGACTGGTCCCGGCCCGCCCGCCAGCTCCTCGGTGTCCGCGGAGCCCCCGTCAACACCCTGAACAATCCGGTGAGTTACTGGATCCCCAAGCACTCGCCCCGGGTCTTCGTCGAGCGCGTGGACATGGTCAGCGGCGTCGGCTACGACCGCGCGGCCGCCGCCGGGGCCGGCCGTTTCCACCGGATCCCGCGGGTCGTCTCCGACCTCGGCGTCTTCGACTTCGAGACGCCCGACCGCTCGATGCGGCTCGCCTCGGTCCACCCGGGCGTCACCGTGGACCAGGTCCGCCAGGCCACCGGCTTCGACCTGGTGATCGGGGACGACGTCCCGCACACCCGTGAGCCGACCGCCGAGGAGCTGCGGCTGATCCGCGAGGTGATCGACCCGAAGGGGCTGCGGGACCGGGAGGTCCGGGTCTGATGGAGACGGCGCTCACCAAGCTGACCGGCGTCCGGTACCCGATCGTGCAGACCGGCATGGGCTGGGTGGCCGGGCCGCGGCTGGTCTCTGCCTCCGCGAACGCCGGCGCCCTCGGCATCCTCGCCTCGGCGACGATGACCGTCGAGGAGCTGCGTGCGGCGGTCCGTGAGGTGAAGACGCGTACGGACCGGCCGTTCGGCGTCAATCTCCGCGCGGACGCGGGCGACGCCCGCGAGCGGGTGCGGATCATCGTCGACGAAGGCGTACGGGTGGCCTCCTTCGCCCTCGCCCCGTCCCGGGAACTGATCGCCGAGCTGAAGGACGCGGGCGTGGTCGTGGTCCCGTCCATCGGGGCCCGGCGGCATGCCGAGAAGGTCGCGGCCTGGGGCGCGGACGCCGTGATCGTGCAGGGCGGCGAGGGCGGCGGGCACACCGGCGAGGTGGCCACGACCGTCCTGCTGCCGCAGGTCGTCGACGCCGTCGACATCCCGGTGATCGCGGCCGGCGGCTTCCACGACGGCCGGGGCCTGGTGGCCGCGCTCTCCTACGGCGCGGCCGGCATCGCGATGGGCACCCGCTTCCTGCTCACCTCCGACTCGACCGTCCCCGACGCCGTCAAGGAGAGATACCTGGCCGCGACGGTCAAGGACGTGACGGTGACGACCGCCGTCGACGGACTCCCGCACCGGATGCTCCGTACGGAGATGGTCGCCGCACTCGAACGGGCGGGCCGGGTACGGGCGTTGGCGCAGGCCGTCCGCCGCGCGGCCGGCTTCCGCCGGATCTCGGGGCTTTCGTGGTCGCGGATGATCCGCGACGGTCTCGCGATGAAACACGGCAAGGACCTGTCGTGGAGCCAGGTCCTGCTCGCCGCGAACACCCCCATGCTCCTCAAAGCGTCCATGGTCGAGGGCCGCACCGACCTCGGTGTCATGGCGTCCGGACAGGTCGCGGGGCTGATCGAGGACCTCCCGAGCTGCGAGGAACTCGTCCTGCGGGTCATGTCCGAGGCCGAGCACGTGCTCCGCACCCTGCCAACACCAGGGTGATCCCTCATCCCCTCACGGGAGTTCAGTCATGCCTCTGTCGAGACGCGCACTGCTGAGCACCGCCACCGCCGCAGCGTTCGCGGCGGCCACCGCCCCTGCCGTGGCGGCGACCGGAAGCCGCCTCCGCGCCACGGCCGTTCGCCACATCCCGCTCCAGGGCGCGGTCAACGTCCGTGACCTGGGCGGCTACCTCACCTACACCGGCGGCCGGGTGCGGCACGGCCTGGTGTACCGGGCCGATGCCCTGGGCAAGCTCACCGACTCCGATGTGACGACCCTCGCCGGGCTGCGCCTGGGGCGGGCCGTCGACTTCCGGATCCCGCTGGAGGTCCAGTACGACGGCGCGGACCGGCTCCCGGCCGGGGTCGTCCCGGTGTCGCGGCCGGTCACGGACAACGGCCTGTTCGGGCAGCTGCTCGCGGCGATCGGCTCCCGCGACCCGGTGCGCCAGGAGCAGATGCTCGGCGGCGGGCGGGCGGCCGCGTTCATGAACGAGGTGTACCGCTCGTTCGTCACCAGCGCGGCGAACCGCGCCCAGCTCGGCCTCACGCTCCGCGAGCTGGCCGGCCTCGGCTCGACACCCTCGCTCTACCACTGCACCTCGGGCAAGGACCGCACGGGCTGGACGAGCTATCTCCTGCTGACGGCCCTGGGCGTGCCGGAGGCGACGGCCGTCGGCGACTACCTGGCGTCCAACACCTTCCGTGCCGCGTACGACGCGAAGGTGCGGGAGGGGCTGAAGCAGGGCGGGCTGATGCAGAACCCGGACCTGATCATCCCCCTCCAGGAGGTGCGGACCGCGTATCTGAACACCGCGCTCGACGAGGTGAGGACCGCGTACGGCACTCTCTTCCGGTACCTCACCGACGGCCTGGGCCTGGAGCTGCGCACACTGTCGCGGCTCCAGGACCGGCTCGTCGACTAGGGCACGCCCCTAGGCGGCGCCGCCGCCCCGGCGGCCCCTGCCGCCGGCACCGCCACCGCTGCGGGTACGGGTGGCCGAACCGCCCGTGCCCGTGCGGGGGGCGGAACCGCCCGTACCCGTGCGGGAGGTCGAACCGCCCGCGCCGGTGCGGGAGGTCGAACCGCCCGTGCCCGTACGGCCGTTGGCCTGGGAGCGGGTACGGCCGCCGCCACCGCCGCCACCGCGGCGCGAGCGCTGACCGCCGTTGCGGGCGGCCGCCGGCTGGGTCGGCTGCGGGACCTCGATGACGATCGGTATGCCGGAGGGCTCCCGGGCGCCGGTGAGCCGCGTCAGCTCCTCGTCGCTGGACTTGATCTGTGCCGTACGGGGACTGATGCCCGCGTTCGACATCAGCCGGCTCATGTCCCGCTTCTCCTCGGGCAGCACGAGCGTGACGACACTGCCGGACTCGCCTGCGCGCGCCGTGCGGCCGCCGCGGTGCAGATAGTCCTTGTGGTCGATCGGCGGGTCGACGTTCACGACGAGGTCGAGGTCGTCGACGTGGATGCCGCGAGCCGCCACGTTGGTTGCCACGAGCGCGGTGACCTGGCCGTTCTTGAACTGGTCCAGGGTGCGGTTGCGCTGCGGCTGCGAGCGGCCGCCGTGCAGCCCGGAGGCCCGTACGCCGTTGGCGAGGAGCCGCTTGACCAGCCGGTCCACGGACCGCTTGGTGTCCAGGAAGAGGATCGTGCGGCCGTCGCGGGCCGCGATCTTCATCGTGACGGCCTTCTTGTCGGTCTCGTCGGCGATGTAGAGCAGGTGGTGCTCCATCGTCGTGACCGCGCCGGCCGAGGGGTCGACGGAGTGCACGACCGGGTCGTCGAGGAACATCTTCACGAGCCGGTCGATGTTCTGGTCGAGCGTCGCCGAGAACAGCATCCGCTGACCCTCCGGCTCGACCTGCTTGAGCAGCGCCACGACCTGCGGCATGAAGCCCATGTCGGCCATCTGGTCGGCCTCGTCCAGGACCGTGATCGCGACCTGGTCGAGCCGGCAGTCGCCGCGCTCGATGAGGTCCTTGAGCCGTCCGGGCGTAGCGACGACGACCTCGGCGCCACGGCGCAGCGAGTTCGCCTGCTTGGTGATCGACAGGCCGCCGACGACGGTGGCGAGCCGCAGCTGCACCGAGGTGGCGTACGGCGCGAGGGCGTCGGTCACCTGCTGAGCGAGCTCACGGGTGGGCACGAGGACCAGGGCGAGCGGGGCCTTGGGCTCGGCGCGGCGGCCCGCGGTGCGGGCGAGCAGGGCGAGGCCGAAGGCGAGGGTCTTGCCGGAGCCGGTGCGGCCGCGGCCGAGGATGTCCCGGCCGGCCAGCGAGTTCGGCAGGGTGGCGCCCTGGATCGGGAACGGCTCGGTCACGCCCTGGGCGCCCAGCGTCTTGACCAGGGCCGCCGGCATGTCGAGGGCGTCGAAGGACTCGACGGACGGGAGCGCGGGCGTCAGCGTCTCGGGCAGGGTGAACTCACGCGGCGGCGGAGGCGTGGCCGGTCCGCGGCGGCCGGCTCCCTTGGCCTTGCCCCTGGGGGCGGCGGAGCCGCGGCGGGTGTTTCCGGACGGGGTTCCGGAACTGGATTCCGCGGCCCGACGGGGCCGCCTTTCGGAGCGGGTCATGGGAAAAGCCTTCCTGGCCTGAGCACAGCACGAGCCGGGACCCGCACCTGCGCGGTGCGGGTCCCGGCTGCGAGAAACGCGTCCGGCAATTAGGCCGGGAGGATGTTCTCCGCCTGCGGGCCCTTCTGGCCCTGCGTGACGTCGAAGGTGACCTTCTGGCCTTCCTGCAGCTCACGGAAGCCGGAGGTCGCGATGTTGGAGTAGTGGGCGAAGACGTCGGCGCCGCCGCCGTCCTGCTCGATGAAGCCGAAGCCCTTTTCCGAGTTGAACCACTTCACGGTTCCGGTGGCCATAATTTTCTCCTGAATAGGTAAGGGTCCCATCCCGGAGAGTCCGGAAAACAAAATCGCGCCTGAAGGAACATTCCCGTCAGGCGCACATAAAGTTCATGGGTACCAAAACTAGCAACTCAGGAACCTTAGCACGCCGCCCCACCCGAAGGGGCGGGGCGGCGACGAGCATCACATCGGGGACGGTGCGGAGGTCAGAGCCGCTCGATGATCGTCACGTTCACCTGCCCCCCGCCCTCGCACATGGGCCCCTCCCTCTCACCGGCCCCCTCGCACCGCTCGGCCCCGGGGGGCCTCACGGGCTTCGAGCGCCTGCGCCGGCCTCCGGCCGGACGGCGCGTGCCGGCCCTCAGACCCTCTCGATGATCGTCACGTTCGCCTGTCCCCCGCCCTCGCACATGGTCTGGAGGCCGAAGCGGCCGCCCGTGCGCTCCAGTTCGTGAAGGAGGGTGGTCATCAGCTTCACGCCGGTCGCGCCCAGCGGGTGGCCGAGGGCGATCGCGCCGCCGTTGACGTTCACCCGGGAGGGGTCCGCGCCGGTCTCCTTCAGCCAGGCCAGGACGACGGGGGCGAAGGCCTCGTTGATCTCGACGAGGTCCATGTCCTCGATGGTCATGCCGGCCTTCTTCAGCGCGTACGCGGTCGCCGGTATGGGGGCGGAGAGCATCCGGATCGGGTCCTCACCGCGGACCGAGAGGTGGTGGATGCGGGCGCGCGGGGTGAGGCCGTGCTCCCGCACGGCCCGCTCGCTCGCCAGGAGCATCGCCGCGGCGCCGTCGGAGACCTGGGAGGAGCAGGCGGCGGTGATGGTGCCGCCCTCGACGACCGGCTTCAGGCCCGCCATCCTCTCCAGGGTGGTGTCCCGGCGCGGCCCCTCGTCGACGGTCACGTCCCCGTAGGCCACGGTCTCCCGCTCGAAGCGGCCCTCGTCGATCGCCCGCAGTGCGCGCTCGTGCGAGCGGAGGGCGAATTCCTCCTGGTCACGGCGGGTGATGCCCCACTTCTTCGCGATCAGCTCGGCGCCGTGGAACTGGTTGACCGGCGCGTCTGCGTACCGGGCCCGCCAGCCCTCGGAGCCGGCGTAGGGACCCTCGGTCAGGCCGAGCGGTTCGGCGGCCTGCCGGGAGGCGAAGGCGATGGGGATCATGGACATGTTCTGGGTGCCGCCCGCGACGACGAGGTCCTGCGTGCCGGAGAGGACGCCCTGCGCGGCGAAGTGCACGGCCTGCTGGGAGGAGCCGCACTGGCGGTCGATCGTGACGCCGGGGACCTCTTCGGGGAGGCCGGCCGCCAGCCAGGCCGTACGGGCGATGTCACCGGCCTGCGGGCCCACGGTGTCGAGGCAGCCGAAGACCACGTCCTCGACGGCGGCCGGGTCGACGCCGGAGCGGGTGACGAGGGCCTTGAGGACATGGGCGCCGAGGTCCGCCGGGTGGACGGAGGCCAGACCTCCCTTGCGGCGGCCCACCGGGGTGCGGACCGCTTCGACGATGTAGGCCTCGGCCATGACAACTCCTCCAGACGTCTAGGAACGTACGGCGATACCGTCCAGGACCATCGACAGGTACTGGCGGGCGATCTCCTCCGGGCTGTGCTGGCCGCCCGGGCGGTACCAGGACGCGGCGACCCAGACGGTGTCGCGCACGAAGCGGTAGGTGAGCCGGATGTCGAGGTCGGCGCGGAAGACCCGGGCCTCGACCCCTCGCTCCAGCGTGCCGAGCCATGCCTTCTCGAACTTCACCTGCGAGTCCGAGAGGTAGTGGAAGCGGGGCTGGGCGCTGAGGTGCCGGGACTCCTTCTGGTAGATCGCGACGGCGGCGCGGTGCCGGTCGATCTCCCGGAAGGACTCGGTGACGAGGGCCTCGATGGTCTCCCTGGGCCCGAGGTCGGCGGCGAGGACGGCGTCGTAGCCCTCCCACAGCTCGGTCAGGAAGGTGGAGAGGATCTCGTCGAGCATCGATTCCTTGGAATCGAAGTGGTAGTAGAGGCTGCCGGCGAGCATTCCGGCGGTGTCGGCGATCTTGCGTACGGTCGTGGCGTTGTAGCCCTGGGCGGCGAACACCTCGGCGGCGGTGTCCAGGAGTTCTCGGCGCCGCTCGGGCGAGGCGCTCACCGGGGTCTTCTTCTTGCTGGCAGTGTTCGGCACACGTCCATTCTGGTCCTACGCGTGCTGGCTGCTGACGGAGACGGTCTCGCCGGTCATGTAGGAGGAGTAGCCGCTGGCGAGGAAGACGATGACGTTGGCGATCTCCCAGGGTTCGGCGTACCGCCCGAAGGCCTCCCGTTCGGTGAGTTCGGCGAGCAGCTCGGCCGAGGTGACCTTGACCAGGTGCGGGTGCATGGCCAGGGAGGGGGAGACGGCGTTGACGCGGACCCCGTACGCGGCCGCCTCGACGGCGGCGCAGCGGGTGAGCGCCATGACGCCCGCCTTGGCGGCGGCGTAGTGGGCCTGGCCTGCCTGGGCGCGCCAGCCGACGACGGAGGCGTTGTTGACGATCACCCCGCCGCCGTCGGTGTCCTTGTAGTGGCGCAGGGCGGCTCGGGTGCAGCGGAAGGTGCCGTTCAGGGTGACGTCGAGGACGCGGGTCCACTGCTCGTCGGTCATGTCGACGAGTTCGGCGGTGCCGCCGAGGCCGGCGTTGTTGACGACGGCGTCCAGGCCGCCGTGGAGGCGTACGGCCGTGTCGAAGAGCTGCTGGACCTGGGTCTCGTCGGTGACGTCGCAGGGCAGGGAGTCGATCCGGTCCGCGCCGAACTCGGCGGCGAGCGTGGCCTCGGTCTCCTTGAGGCGGCGGGCGTGGGCGTCGCTGATCAGGATCCTGGCGCCCTCCTCCAGGAAGCGGCGGGCGGTGGCGCCGCCTATGCCGGCTCCGGCGGCGGCGGTGATGACGGCGGTGCGGCCGGCGAGCAGGCCGTGGCCGGGGACGTACGCGGGCGGGGTGGCGGGCGCGGGCGGGGTCATGGGCGCGGCTCCTTCGGGAGGCCGAGCACCCGCTCGGCGATGATGTTGCGCTGGATCTCGCTGGATCCGGCGTAGATGGTGTCGGCGCGGGAGAAGAGGAACAGCCGCTGCCACTCGTCGAGTTCGTACGGCCCGGCGGCGAGGACCGCGGAGGCGGCGCCGCAGATGTCCATGGCGAGCTCGCCGAGGTCGCGGTGCCAGTGGGACCAGTACAGCTTGGCCATCGAGGGTTCCGTTCCGCGCAGGGCGTTCGCCCGCATGGCCTGGAGCCCGGTCCAGGCCCGGACGAGCCGGTCGCGGACGAGGGGGTCGGCGAGGGCTCCGTTGCGCCGCGCGAGGTCGATGAGACCCTCCAACTCGCGCCGGAAGCCGACCTGTTGGCCGAGGGTGGAGACACCGCGTTCGAAGCCGAGGGTGGCCATGGCGATCCGCCAGCCGTCGCCGGGCTCGCCGACGACGTGCGCGGCGTCGGTGCGGGCGCCGTCGAAGAAGACCTCGTTGAACTCGCTGGTGCCGGTGAGCTGGACGATCGGCCGGACCTCGACGCCGGGCTGGTCCATGGGGACGAGGAGGTACGAGAGTCCGGCGTGGCGCTTCGATCCTGGTTCGGTCCGGGCGACGACGAAGCACCACTGGGACTCGTGGGCGAGCGAGGTCCAGATCTTCTGCCCGTCGACGACCCAGGCGTCCCCGTCGCGGGTGGCGCGGGTGCGGACGGCTGCGAGGTCGGAGCCGGCGCCGGGTTCGCTGTAGCCCTGGCACCAGAGCTCCTCGACGGCGCGGATCGGGGGCAGGAAGCGGGCTTTCTGCTCCTCGGTGCCGTGGGCGATGAGGGTGGGGCCGAGGAGCTGTTCGCCGATGTGGTTGACGCGGGCGGGGGCGTCGGCGAGGGCGTACTCCTCGTGGAAGGCGATCTGTTCCTCGATGCTCGCGCCGCGGCCGCCGTACTCCTTCGGCCAGCCGACGCAGGTCCAGCCATGGGCCGCCAAGTGCCGTTCCCAGGCCAGGCGTTCGGTGAACGCCTCGTGCTCCCGGCCCGGTCCGCCGCGACCCTTCAGCCGGGCGAACTCGCCACCGAGGTGGGCCTGTAGCCAGTCCCGTATCTCCGCGCGGAACTCCTCGACGCTGCTCATGGCCGTACGTTAACCTACCAAACACTTGTTAGGGAAGCTTGGAGGGAGGGGCTCCGATGGACCTGTCGTACGGCGCCGAGGAGGACGCCTTCCGGGCCGAGGCCCGGAAGTGGCTGCGCGCCCATGTGCCGGAGGAGCCGCTGCCGTCCCTGGAGACCGCGGAGGGCTTCGCCGCGCATCGCCTCTGGGAGGCGGAGCTGGCCGCCGACCGCTGGTCGGTGGTGTCCTGGCCGGAGCGGTACGGGGGCCGGGACGCCGACATCTTCCGGTGGCTGGTCTTCGAGGAGGAGTACTACGCGGCGGGGGCGCCGGGCCGGGTCACCCAGAACGGCATCAACCTCCTCGCGCCCACCCTCTTCGACCACGCCACGGAGGAGCAGCGGGCCCGGGTGCTGCCGGCGATGGCGACCGGCGAGGTCGTCTGGGCACAGGCCTGGTCCGAGCCCGGGTCCGGCTCGGACCTCGCCTCGCTGACCTCGCGGGCGGTACGGACCGAGGGCGGCTGGCTGCTGTCCGGGCAGAAGACCTGGTCCTCGCGGGCGGCCTTCGCGGACCGCGCCTTCGGCATCTTCCGCACCGACCCGGAGACGGACCCCGCCAGGCCGCACCGGGGGCTGACGTACCTGATGTTCGGCCTGCGGGCGCCGGGCGTGACCGTCCGGCCGATCGGACGACTCGACGGGAAGCCCGCCTTCGCCGAGCTCTTCCTCGACGAGGTGTTCGTGCCCGACGAGGACGTGATCGGCGAGCCGGGCCAGGGCTGGCGGATCGCGATGTCCACGACGGGCAACGAGCGCGGGCTGATGCTCCGCTCCCCCGGCCGCTTCCTGGCCACCGCCGACCGTCTCGTACGGCTGTGGCGCGAGACCGGCGAGGACCGGGGGCTCCGGGACCGGGTCGCGGACGCGGTGATCGGGGCGCGGGCGTACCAGCTCTTCACGGCGGGCGGCGCGTCGCGCTTCGCGGCGGGGGCGACCATCGGGGCGGAGTCGAGCCTGAACAAGGTCTTCTGGTCGGAGTACGACATCGCGCTGCACGAGACGGCGCTCGATCTGCTGGGCGGGGAGTCGGTGGAGGGCGATTGGGGCGAGGGATACGTCTTCTCCCTCGCGGGACCGATCTACGCGGGCACCAACGAGATCCAGCGCGACATCATCGCCGAGCGGCTGCTCGGCCTGCCGAAGGGGCGGCGCTGATGCGATTCCTGCCGACGGAGGAGCAGCGCGACTTCGCGCGCTCGCTGGACGCGATGCTGACGGCGGCGGGGACGCCTGCGGCGATACGGGCATGGGCGTCGGGCGACTCCGGTCCCGGCCGCGCCCTGTGGTCCCGCCTGGCGGAGGCCGGCGTCTTCGCCCTGGCGATCCCGGACCGCTACGAGGGCGTGGGCCCCCTGCCGGTCGAACTGGCGACGGCGTTCGTGGAGCTGGGCCGGCACGGGGTACCGGGGCCGGTGGTGGAGACGGTGGCCGTCTCGGCGCTGCTGTCGGAGCTGGCGCGGCGGGGAGAGGAGGGCCCGGCGAAACGCCTGCTGCCGGCCATGGCCGCAGGCGAGTCGACCGCCACCCTGTCCCTGCCCACACCTCCCGCCGGTGTGGGTGGGACCCAGGCCCCTGGACATGACGTGCGCGCGGTCGACGCCGATCGGGCCGATCTCGTCCTCGTCGTCCGCGGTGACCACCTGCACATCGCCCCCGGGCACCGGGACGTCCACGTCTCCCAGGACCCCGCCCGCCGCCTCGCGAGGCCCGCCCCCGGTGGGGAGCTGCTGGCCGCCGGACGCGCCGTGACCGCGGCCGCCGCGCACGCCCACGACTGGGCCGTGCTCGCGACCGCCGCGCAGGCGCTCGGCGTCGGGCTCACGCTCCTCGACCGGACCGTGGCGTACGCGAAGCAGCGCACCCAGTTCGGGACCTCGATCGGCTCGTTCCAGGCGGTCAAGCACCGCCTGGCCGACACCCTGCTCGCCCTGGAGTTCGCCCGCCCCCTCCTCTTCGGAGCGGCGCTCACCTTCGAGAGCACCGATCTCGCCGCCGCCAAGGTCACGGCCGGCGAGGCCGCCTACGCCGCCGCCCGTACCGCCCTGCAGATCCACGGCGCCATCGGCTACACCGAGGAGCTCGACCTCTCCCTCTGGCTGCGCAAGGCCCGTCCTCTCCGGGACGCCTGGGGCACCCCGTCCTGGTGCCGGGCCCGCGTCATCGAGGCGTACGACGGCTCATGAGTCCTCGCGCGGCGGCGCGTCGTCCGTGCCGCGCCGGATCGTCCGCACCGGCCGCCCGGCCGCCCAGGTGCGGACGACCAGGTCCTCGCCGTCGACAGAGGTGCGTACCACCTCCGCCGGCTCCACCCGGAAGAGGTGGAACGGCAGCGGCGCACCGGCCGCCTCCGCGTACCGGTCGACCGTCTCGGCGTCCGTGACCTCCACCGCCCGCCCGGAGATCCGTACGTCGCCCCCGCCCATGTCCGTCCCCGCGCCCGGGTTGGCGAGCAGCGAGAAGCGCGGGTCACGGCGCAGGTCCAGCGCCTTGCGCGAGCGGGGCATCATGCCGAGCCACAGCTCACCGAAGCGGAAGTCCGCCTCGATCCCGCTGAGCCGGGGCGAGCCGTCCCGCCGCAGGGTGGCGAGGGCGTGGTGCGTGTACTTCCCGAAGCGCTCCCGCACGGTCGCGGCGAACTCGGGCTGGGCGGCCTCGAAGGCGGCCCAGGTGACGGTTCCGGTGTGTCCCATGGTTCCAGGGAACACCGGATACCGGACATCCTCTGTCTGGATTACTCCGCGCGCTCGACGGTGCGCTCGGCGACGGAGCGCTCCACGCAGAACTCGTTGCCCTCCGGGTCGGCCAGGGTCGCCCAGCCGGTCCCGTCCGCGTTCCGGTGGTCGCCGACCAGCGTCGCGCCGAGCGCGATCAGCCGCTCGACCTCCTCGTCGCGGGTGCGGTCCTGGGGCTGGATGTCGAGGTGGACCCGGTTCTTGACCGACTTCTTCTCCGGCACCTGGATGAAGAGCAGGTTCGCCCCCTCGGTGAGGACCAACACCTCCGCATCGCCCGGAACGTCCCCCTCTCCGAGCTTCCCGTCCACGACGTCGACCCAGAAGGTCGCCAAGTCGTACGCGTCGGCGCAGTCGATCGTCACATGTCGCACAAGAGATGCCATGACATCACTATCACCCGGTCAACACCCCTCCCGCCAGCGCCTTTCCGTCGCGCTACGACCGGACGATGGCCTGCGCCCGTGCCGCGGCGAGCCAGGTGGGGAACTCGGCGACGATGCGGTCGTACAGCTCCGCGTCCGGGACCTTGCGCGGGTCCTTCCCGGCGTGGAAGAACCCGGCGTTGTCCACCGGACGCTTGGCCGGCACGGCCAACTCGTCCAGTTTCCGCAGGAATTCGAACTGCCGGCTGCTCGGGTCGCCGAAGCCGATGAACTGCCAGAAGATCGGCAGCTTCGCCGCCTTGCACAAGTACCGTTCGGCGGCGAGCTTGTTGATCGGTCCGCCGTCGGTCTGGAAGACGACGAGCGCGGGGGCCGTGGACCCGCTGTCGAGGTAGTGGTCGATGACCGCGTCCATCGCCAGGTGGTAGCTGGTCTTGCCCATGTGGCCGAGCCCGGCGACGATCCGGTCGATCCGCCCCTGGTGGTCGGCGAGCGCGATGTCGGTCTCGGCGTCGATGTCGGTGGAGAAGAAGACCACCGGCACCCGCCCGTCGTCGTCCAGGTTGGCGGAGAGCCCCAACACCCGGTCGGCCAGGGCCTGCACGCTTCCGTCCTGGTAGTAGGGCTTCATCGAGCCCGAGTAGTCGACCACCAGATACACGGCGACGCGCTGCCCGCTCATCCCGTGCTTCTGGAGGGAGACCCCCGCCGACTTGTAGAGACTCACCAACGCGGGCGCGGTCTCCTCGACCTTGCGCAGACTCATGGCCACGGACGGCTCCCCCTCCCCGATTCCCGTACGGACCCCTCCGGTACGGCTGCTGCCGAGCGTACGTGATCAACTGCGGGAGGTGGCCTGGCTCGTTGACACCAGACCGTCGCGGGTGTGGCTCGTTAACCTGTGCGAGTGAGACCGACCACGCCGTACCGCCCGCTGGACATCACGATCCCGTTCCCCGAACTGACCGCGTACGCCCGCACGGCGACCCTGCTGCATCCGCGTCGGGGCACGCCGACAGCGGCGGACAGCTCGGTGGGCGGGCCGCTGCTGTGGCCGGCGGACGAGGCGTGGCCGGTGTGCGGGGAGGCGCACGGGCGGGCGCGTGGCGTACGGCCGGAGCGGGCACGGCGGTACGAGCGGATCGTCGAGGCGGCATGGGCGCGGCCCCGGCCGGCCGACGCCGTCGGTCCGTCGTACACCGCCGGCGAGTGGGTGGAGCTGGACGAGATGTCGGACGCGGCGTACCAGCCGGACCGGCACGACGGGTCCCCGCTGCCGCTGCTCGCCCTCGCCCAGTTCTACGCCCGCGACGTGCCGGACCTGGCGCCCTTCGCCCCGGCGGGGACGGACCTGCTCCAGGTGTTGTGGTGCCCGTTCACCGGACATGACGACGCTTCCGCCCACGACTTCGGCCCGTCGACACGGCTGATCTGGCGGCGGACGGCGGACGTACGGGAGGCTCTGCCGGAGCAGCCGGAACCGCCGATCGTGGAGCGGACGCAGTACCTGCCGACCCCGTGCGTGCTCTTCCCCGAGCGGGTCGTCGATTATCCCTTCGCGGACTACCTGCCGAAGGAGCTGGACGAGCGGATCCAGGCCTGGGAGGACGCGTTCACGGAGCGGGCCGGGGACGCGGCGCCGCTGTACCAGTACGACCTGTCCCTCGCGCCCGGCTGGAAGATCGGCGGCTGGGACTCCTGGCACAGGACGGATCTCATACGGGTGTACTGCGGGGTGTGCGGCACGGAGATGCGGCTGCTGCTGACGATCGACTCGGGCGGGGGCGCGCCCAGTTGGCGGCCGTACGACGAGGCCCGCGCCAGCCGGTCCTTCTCCCTCCACGGCCCGACGGGAATCAGGGCGGCCCGCGACGAGTACCGCGCCTTCGTCTGCCCGACGGACCCGTCGCACCCGCACCGGATGAGCAGCCAGTAGACCGGGGGCGCCGGGACGCACCGCGGCGCCCTCCCAGTCGTCCGGGCCCATTCCTCGACGCCGGACTCGCACCGCTCGGCCACGGACGGCCTCCCGGGCTTCGACCGGCTGCGCCGGACTCCGTCCGTCGGCCCGACCGCCCGTACCCCTCCTCACCCGCCCCGCGAGACGGACGCACCGCGGCGCCCTCCCAGTCGTCCGGTCGGGGACATTCGGGGGGCGCCGCGCTCAGTTCCGTACGTCGTTGTACGGGACGTCTTGGGGACGGGACCGTCAGACCGTCAGGGCTCGGTCCGTCGGGCGGATCGGGGCCGGGAGGTCGCTCGCGCCCGTCAGGAAGCGGTCGACTCCGCGGGCGGCCGAGCGGCCCTCGGCGATCGCCCAGACGATCAGCGACTGGCCGCGGCCGGCGTCACCGGCCACGAACACACCACCGACGTTGGTGGCGAAGTCCGCGTCACGGGCGATGTTACCCCGCTCATCGAGGTCTAGACCAAACTGCCCGACCAGGCCGTTCTCGACGTCCGTACCCGTGAAGCCCATCGCGAGCGTGACCAGCTGCGCCGGGATCTTCCGCTCCGTGCCCGGCTTCTGCGTCAGCTTGCCCTCGACGAACTCGACCTCGACCAGGTGCAGGAACTGGACGTTGCCGTCCTCGTCGCCCTCGAAGTGGGTGGTGGAGACGGAGTAGACCCGCTCGCCGCCCTCCTCGTGCGCCGAGGTGACCTTGTACAGCATCGGGAAGGTCGGCCACGGCTGGCCGGCCGCCCGCTCCTCGCCCGGACGCGGCATGATCTCCAGCTGCGTGACCGAGGCCGCGCCCTGGCGGTGGGCGGTGCCCACGCAGTCCGCGCCGGTGTCGCCGCCGCCGATGACGACGACGTGCTTGCCCTCGGCCGTGATCGGCGGGGCCACGAAGTCGCCCTCGACGACCTTGTTGGCGAGCGGCAGGTACTCCATCGCCTGGTGGATGCCGGACAGCTCCCGGCCCGGGACCGGCAGGTCACGCGCAGTCGTGGCGCCCGCGGCGATGACCACGGCGTCGTACCGCTTGCGCAGGTCCGTCGCCGTGATGTCGCGGCCGATCTCGACACCCGTGCGGAACTTGGTGCCCTCCGCGCGCATCTGCTCGATACGGCGGTTGATGTGCCGCTTCTCCATCTTGAACTCGGGGATGCCGTACCGCAGCAGTCCGCCGATCCGGTCGGCGCGCTCGAAGACGGCGACCGTGTGGCCGGCCCGGGTCAGCTGCTGGGCGGCGGCGAGACCCGCCGGGCCCGAGCCGATGACGGCGACGGTCTTGCCGGAGAGGCGCTCGGGCGCCTGCGGCTTGACGTCGTTGCTGTCCCACGCCTTGTCGATGATGGAGACTTCGACGTTCTTGATGGTGACGGCCGGCTGGTTGATGCCGAGCACGCATGCCGCCTCGCACGGAGCCGGGCACAGGCGGCCGGTGAACTCCGGGAAGTTGTTGGTCGCGTGCAGCCGCTCGGACGCCTGCGACCAGTCCTCGCGGTACGCGTAGTCGTTCCACTCGGGGATCAGGTTCCCGAGCGGGCAGCCGTTGTGGCAGAACGGGATGCCGCAGTCCATGCAGCGGCCGGCCTGCTTGCTGATGATCGGCAGCAGGGAGCCGGGAATGTAGACCTCGTTGAAGTCCTTGACGCGCTCGCCCACCGGACGGGTCTTGGCGACTTCGCGCCCGGTGGTCAGGAAGCCCTTGGGGTCAGCCATTGGTCGCCGCCTCCATCATCTTCTCGGTGGTCTCGGCCTCGGAGAGACCGGCGAGCTCAGCGGCGTCCTTGGCGGCGAGCACTGCCTTGTACGTGGACGGGATGATCTTGCTGAAGCGGTCCGCGTTCGCGGGCCAGTCCGCAAGGAGCTTCTCCGCGACCGTCGAGCCGGTCTCCTCGTGGTGGCGGCGCACGACGTCGTGCAGCCACTGCTTGTCGGAGTCGTCGAGCGTCTCGACGGCGGACAGGTTGCCGGAGTTGACGTTGTCCCGGTCGAGGTCGACGACGTACGCGACGCCGCCCGACATGCCGGCCGCGAAGTTGCGGCCCGTCTCGCCGAGGACGACGGCCGTACCACCGGTCATGTACTCGCAGCCGTGGTCGCCCACGCCCTCCGAGACGACCAGCGCGCCGGAGTTGCGGACGCAGAAGCGCTCGCCGGTGCGGCCGCGCAGGAACAGCTCGCCGCCGGTGGCACCGTACGCGATGGTGTTGCCCGCGATGGTCGAGTACTCGGCCAGGTGGTCGGCGCCACGGTCCGGGCGGACGACGACACGGCCGCCGGAGAGGCCCTTGCCGACGTAGTCGTTGGCGTCGCCCTCCAGGCGGAGCGTGACACCGGCCGGCAGGAAGGCGCCGAAGGACTGGCCGGCGGAGCCGGTGAAGGTGATGTCGATGGTGTCGGCGGGCAGACCCGCGCCGCCGAACCTCTTCGTCACCTCGTGGCCGAGCATGGTGCCGACCGTCCGGTTGATGTTGCGGATGGCGACCTGGGCCCGGACCGGCTGGGCCTCCTCGGCCGTCGCCGCGTCGAGCGCCTCGGCGGCGAGCTCGATCAGCTCGTTGTCGAGGGCCTTCTCCAGACCGTGGTCCTGCTCGATCAGGGCGTGGCGGACCGCGCCCTCGGGCAGCTCGGGCACGTGGAAGAGCGGGGCCAGGTCCAGGCCCTGCGCCTTCCAGTGCGTCACGGCGCGGCTGGTGTCGAGCAGCTCGGCGTGGCCGACGGCCTCTTCGAGCGTACGGAAGCCCAGCTCGGCGAGGATCTCGCGGACCTCCTCGGCGATGAACTCGAAGAAGTTGACGACGAACTCGGCCTTGCCGGAGAAGCGGTCGCGCAGGACCGGGTTCTGCGTGGCGATGCCGACCGGGCAGGTGTCCAGGTGGCAGACGCGCATCATGACGCAGCCGGAGACGACGAGCGGCGCGGTCGCGAAACCGAACTCCTCGGCGCCGAGCAGCGCGGCGATGACGACGTCACGGCCGGTCTTGAGCTGGCCGTCGGTCTGGACGACGATCCGGTCGCGCAGCCCGTTGAGCAGCAGCGTCTGCTGGGTCTCGGCGAGGCCGAGCTCCCAGGGACCGCCCGCGTGCTTCAGCGAGGTGAGCGGGGAGGCGCCCGTACCGCCGTCGTGGCCGGAGATGAGGACGACGTCCGCGTGCGCCTTGGAGACACCGGCGGCGACCGTGCCGACACCGACCTCCGACACCAGCTTCACGTGGATGCGCGCGGCCGGGTTGGCGTTCTTGAGGTCGTGGATCAGCTGAGCCAGGTCCTCGATGGAGTAGATGTCGTGGTGCGGCGGCGGGGAGATCAGACCGACACCGGGCGTGCTGTGCCGGGTCTTGGCGACCCACGGGTAGACCTTGTGGCCGGGCAGCTGGCCGCCCTCGCCGGGCTTGGCACCCTGGGCCATCTTGATCTGGATGTCGTCCGCGTTGACCAGGTACTCGCTCGTCACACCGAAGCGGCCGGAGGCGACCTGCTTGATGGAGGAGCGGCGCGCCGGGTCGTACAGGCGCTCCGGGTCCTCGCCGCCCTCACCGGTGTTGGACTTGCCGCCCAGCTGGTTCATGGCGATGGCGAGGGTCTCGTGCGCCTCGCGGGAGATGGAGCCGTACGACATGGCGCCCGTCGAGAACCGCTTGACGATCTCGGAGACCGGCTCGACCTCGTCGATCGAGATCGCCTCGCGGCCCGAGGAGAAGCCGAAGAGCCCGCGGAGCGTCATCAGCCGCTCGGACTGCTCGTTCACCCGGTCCGTGTACTTCTTGAAGATGTCGTACCGCTTGTTGCGCGTGGCGTGCTGGAGGCGGAAGACGGTCTCCGGGTCGAACAGGTGCGGCTCGCCCTCGCGGCGCCACTGGTACTCGCCGCCGATCTCCAGCGCGCGGTGCGCGGAGGGGACGCCGGAGGCGGGGTACGCCTTGGCGTGGCGGGCGGCGACCTCCTTGGCGACGACGTCGAGGCCGGCGCCGCCGATCTTGGTGGCCGTGCCGTTGAAGTACTTCTCGACGAAGGCGGTGTCGAGGCCGACGGCCTCGAAGACCTGGGCGCCGCGGTAGGAGGCGACGGTCGAGATGCCCATCTTGGACATGACCTTGAGGACGCCCTTGCCGAGGGCGTAGATCAGGTTCCGGATGGCCTGCTCGGGCTCCAGGCCCTCGATGAAGGTGCCGGCGCGGACCAGGTCCTCGACCGACTCCATCGCCAGGTACGGGTTGACGGCGGCGGCGCCGTAGCCGATGAGGAGGGCCACGTGGTGGACCTCGCGGACGTCGCCCGCCTCGACCAGCAGACCCACCTGGGTGCGCTGCTTGGTACGGATGAGGTGGTGGTGGACGGCCGCGGTGAGCAGCAGCGACGGGATCGGCGCGTGCTCGGCGTCGGAGTGCCGGTCGGAGAGGACGAGCAGGTGGGCGCCGCCCTCGATCGCCGCGTCGACCTCGGAGCAGATCTCCTCGATGCGGGCGGCGAGCGCGTCGCCACCGCCGGAGACCCGGTACAGGCCGGACAGGGTCGCGGCCTTCATGCCGGGCATGTCGCCGTCGGCGTTGATGTGGATGAGCTTGGCCAGCTCGTCGTTGTCGATCACCGGGAAGGGCAGGGTGACGCTGCGACACGACGCGGCGGTCGGCTCCAGCAGGTTGCCCTGCGGGCCCAGCGAGGAGTGCAGGCTCGTCACCAGCTCTTCGCGGATCGCGTCCAGCGGCGGGTTGGTGACCTGCGCGAACAGCTGGGTGAAGTAGTCGAAGAGCAGCCGGGGGCGCTCGGACAGGGCCGCGATCGGGGAGTCCGTGCCCATGGAGCCGAGCGGCTCGCCGCCGGTGCGGGCCATCGGGGCGAGGATGACGCGGAGCTCTTCCTCGGTGTAGCCGAAGGTCTGCTGGCGGCGGGTGACCGAGGCGTGGGTGTGGACGATGTGCTCGCGCTCGGGGAGGTCCTCGAGCGTGATCTCGCCGGTCTCCAGCCACTCGGCGTACGGGTTCTCGGCGGCGAGGCCGGCCTTGATCTCGTCGTCCTCGATGATGCGGTGCTCGGCGGTGTCGACGAGGAACATCTTGCCGGGCTGGAGGCGGCCCTTGCGGACGACCTTGGCGGGGTCGATGTCGAGGACGCCGACCTCGGAGGAGAGGACGACGAGGCCCTCGTCGGTGACCCAGTAGCGGCCGGGGCGCAGACCGTTGCGGTCGAGGACCGCGCCGACCTGGACGCCGTCGGTGAAGGTGACGCAGGCCGGGCCGTCCCAGGGCTCCATCATCGTGGAGTGGTACTGGTAGAAGGCGCGCCGGGCCGGGTCCATGGAGTCGTGGTTCTCCCACGCCTCGGGAACCATCATCAGGACCGAGTGCGGCAGCGAACGGCCGCCGAGGTGGAGCAGCTCCAGGACCTCGTCGAAGGAGGCCGAGTCGGAGGCGTCCGGGGTGCAGACCGGGAAGATGCGGTCGAGCTTGCCCTCGCCGAAGAGGTCGGAGGCGAGCTGGGACTCGCGGGCCACCATCCAGTTGCGGTTGCCCTTGACCGTGTTGATCTCGCCGTTGTGCGCGACGAAGCGGTACGGGTGGGCCAGCGGCCAGCTCGGGAAGGTGTTGGTGGAGAACCGGGAGTGGACCAGGGCCACGGCGGTGGCGCAGCGGCGGTCCGACAGGTCAGGGAAGAAGGGCTCCAGCTGGCCGGTGGTCAGCATGCCCTTGTAGACGATGGTGCGGGCGGAGAGCGACGGGAAGTACGTCCCGGCCTCGCGCTCGGCGCGCTTGCGCAGCACGAACGCCTTGCGGTCCAGCGCGATGCCCTCGCTGCTGCCGTCGGCGACGAACAGCTGGCGGAAGACCGGCATGGTGGCGCGGGCGGAGGCGCCGAGCAGCTCGGGGGCGACGGGCACCTCACGCCAGCCGAGGACGTTCAGACCCTCCTCGGACGCGATCGTCTCGATCTGCGAGACGGCCTGTGCGGAGCCGTCGGCAGGGAGGAAGGCGATGCCGACGGCGTAGGCGCCGGCGGTGGGGAGGTCGAAGTCGGTGACCTCGCGCAGGAAGGCGTCCGGGACCTGGAAAAGGATGCCGGCGCCGTCTCCGGAGTCGGGCTCGGAGCCGGTGGCGCCTCGGTGCTCGAGATTGCGCAGTACGGTCAGCGCCTGCTCGACCAGCGCGTGGCTGGCTACACCGGTGAGGGTGGCCACGAACCCGACACCACAGGCGTCGTGTTCGTTACGGGGGTCGTACATCCCCTGCGGAGCGGGGCGACCGTCCATGGGCGACCAGGCGTCGGAACGCATCGGCTCTCCCGTCGTCGTCGTGGCATATGCAGCAGCCGAGGGACGACGTTGGCCCTCCGCGAAATTTCGTGCAGGTTACATGATGGCTGGCTTCTCGGAAAGTGGATAGCTCATTCCAACATGCGGACACCGCTGACACAGAGCGGTGGTGTTGGTTCACCTGTGTGGCATGGGGACAACGGGTGCCCCAAGGGGACGGATCGATCTTCCGGGGGGTCTCCGGCGACCCGTCGCAGAGCGGGCCTCATTGCCCGCGGCGCTTACGCCTCATGCCCGGTGGTCATGGATTCGAAACCGCCGGGTAACGGCTAGGTATGTCGCGCTGTGCATAGTGTCTCATCGGAGCGGTGGATCCGCCCAGGGGATATACGTCACAGCCAGCATGCATGGAGAAGGCCCTCGCCGCAGGACGAGGGCCTCCCCCATGTACGGCCACGAGATCGGAGCGCAGGACCGTCGAAGCCGACGGCCTGCCGAGTCCGGCCGGAAGGTCAGAGCGCCGCCCCGAAGAGCATGCCGAGTCCGTACGTGACCGCCGCGGCCGCGCCGCCGAGGACGAGCTGACGCAGCCCGCTGAACCACCAGCTGCGGGCCGTCACCCGGGCCACCAGCGCGCCGCAGGCGAAGAGCCCGACGAGCGCGAGCAGCACGGCCGGCCACAGCGCGGTCGCACCGAGCAGATACGGCAGTACGGGAAGCAGCGCACCGAGCGCGAACGAGGCGAACGAGGACACCGCGGCGATCGTCGGCGACGGCAGGTCGTCGGGGTCGATGCCCAGCTCCTCGCGGGCGTGGATCTCCAGCGCCTGCTCCGGGTCGCGGGAGAGCTGCATGGCGACCTCGCGGGCGAGCGCGGGCTCGACGCCCCGGGAGACGTACAGCGCGGCGAGCTCCTCCATCTCGTCGATCGGGTGCTTGCGCAACTGACGGCGCTCGACGTCCAGTTCCGCCTGGACGAGCTCGCGCTGCGAGGCGACGGAGGTGTACTCGCCGGCCGCCATGGAGAAGGCGCCCGCCGCGAGTCCGGCGAGGCCGGTGATGACGATGGTCTGCTGCGAGACCGCGCCGCCCGCGACACCGGTCATCAGAGCGAGGTTGGAGACAAGTCCGTCCATCGCGCCGAAGACCGCCGGGCGCAACCAGCCGCCGTTCACATCGCGGTGGGTGTGGTTGTCGCGGTGGGCCTCGTGCAGTGGTGCGTGGACTTCGATGATGGACATGCTTCTCCCCTTGCTCTCCGGCGGGCCGGGTTGCACCCGCCGCCCCCAACACCTCGAAAATACGCGCGATGTAAGGGGCCCGCCAGCAAGGCAGGCCGTACTTAGTAAGGCCCACCTCACCGTTTCGGCTGCACTCTTCCGTGGTGTCAGCCGGGTGACAGAGACGTTTCTGCGACGTCATCGCCTCCCCCACGTGGCACAGATTCAGGAACCGTGAAAGGGGTGCGATGTGGTGAGCCGGACAAGAACGACGGGATGCGATACGCGCGAGCGCGCGAGAGGTGCGCTGCTCGGCCTCGCGGTCGGAGACGCGCTCGGCGCACCCGCCGAGAACCTGCGCCCCTCGGAGATCCGCCGCCGCTGGGGCCGGATCGAGGGCTTCGTGACGGACAGTCCGGCCGGCACGGACGACACGGAGTACGCGATCTTCTCGGGCCTGCTGCTCGCCCGGCACGGCTCGGCGCTGACCGTCCAGCATGTGGAACGGGCGTGGCACCACTGGATCGCCGACCTCGACGAAGGCCCCTTCCGCGGCGCGGGGTTCAGCGAGCGGGGCACGCTGGAGAACCTCCGCCGCGGCCTGGCGGCCCCGATCTCCGCCCAGCACCGACACGCCTGGTCGGACGGACTGGCCATGCGGGCCGCCCCGTTCGGCGTCTTCGCGGCCGGCCGCCCGGCGGAGGCCGCCCGGCTGGTCGCCATCGACGGCACGGTCAGCCACGACGGCGAGGGCATCTACGGCGGCCAGGCCGTCGCGGCGGGCGTCGCGGCGGCGATGACCGGCGCGTCCGTGACCTCCGTCATCGCGGCGGCGCTCTCGGTCGTCCCGATGGACTCCTGGACGGCCCGCTCGATGCGCCGCGCGGTGGTCGCCGCGCAGCGTCTCGAACCGGACCCGCTGGCACGCGAACGGACGGTCCGCTCGGCGGTCGTCATCGGCGGCTACCCATGGACGGACCTGGCCCCGGAGGCGGTCGGGCTGGCCTTCGGCGCCTTCGCGGCGGCCCGCGGCGACTTCCGTACGGCGGTCCTGACCGCGGTCAACATGGGCCGCGACGCCGACACCACGGCGGCGGTCGCGGGCGCGCTGGCGGGCGCGGCCTCGGGCGTGTCGGCGATCCCGGAGGAATGGGCGACGGCGATCGCCCCGGTGACGGGCAGCTGCCTCCCCTCGATGCGCGGCTACCACGTCCTGGACATCGCGGACCTCCTGACGGCGGACGAGGAGGAAGCGGCATGACGGAAACCCACCACGCGTACGGCTCGGGCGCCGCGGCACCGGCGGCCCCCGCCACCCCTTCCGCGGGCACCGCCGTGAGCACGGCCGCCATCACCGCCGTGGGCACCATCGCTGTGGGCGATCGCCCCGCCTCCTCCGCAGTGAGCGCGGTCGTCACCACCGCTGTGGGCCATCGCCCCGCCGGGCTGGGGGCGCCTCCCGGAGACGGCTCCGGGGGAGGGTGGGCACCGCCCACGAGACCGGACGCCCCGGACGAGGGCGGCGCCCATGGGGCCCGGTCAGCCCACGGGGTCGCCGCCCCCGTCCGCGCCAGGATCGAGGGTCTCCTGCTCGGCCTCGCCGCGGGCGACGCCGCCGGCTGGCCCGCGGCCAGGCACCGCGCTGCCCGCATGCCCGAATGGACCCGACGGCTCACCCGCGAACTCGACACCTTCGCCGAACAGAACGCCACCACCACCCTCCCCGTCCCCATCGCCCTCAACCAGCCTCCCGAGCCCCTCCGCCTCGGCCCCTCCGACGACGCCGAGTGGGCGGTCTTCACCGCCGAGGCGGTCCTCGCCGCCACCGGCCCCCTCTTCACCACCCTCCCCCCGGAGCGCCGCCTCCGCGCCGCCGTCGACCTCGCCTGGAACTCCCTCGCGAGCCAGGTCGCCGCCGCCGCCGACCGCGCCCCCGAAGTCGAGTCGGCCGTACTCCCCCTCCGTGCCCGGATCTCCGTCCGCGCCGGCCTCGGCAACCTCGCCACCGGACTGCGCCCGCCCGCCACCGGCCACGACAACCCGCACTACTTCGACGACGCCGCCTGCGTCCGCGCCGCCGTACTCGCCCTCGTCCACCCCGGAGATCCGGCCGCCGCCGCCGAACTCGCCGAGTTCGACGCCCGGTACACCCAGGACGGCGACGGGGTCCACGGCGCCCGGGCGATGGCCGCGGCGATCGCCGAGGCCTTCGGCGGGGCGGCCGTCGACGAGGCCGTGGAGGCGGCCCTCGCCCAACTCCCGCCCGGCACCGAGATCGGCCGCAACGCCCAGCAGGCCGTCAAGATGGCGCAGGACGCGACGAGCGCCTTCGAACTCGTCCCCCTCCTGGAGCACCAGATCGTCGACCACGTCTACAGCTACGGCATCGCCGCCGCCGAGACCGTCCCGGTCGCCCTCGCCCTCACCACGGCCGCGCGCGGCGAGGCGTCCGCGGCGATCCCCGCCGCCGCCTGCCTCTCGCGTGTCGCGGACTCCGCCCCGGCGCTCGTGGGCGCGCTCACCGGCGCGCTCGGCGGCGCCGACTCCCTCCCCGCCACCTGGCGCGACGCCTGCCGCACGCTCGCCGGCTGCGCGCTCCCCCGCCTCGCCGGCACGGATCTCGTCGAACTCGCCGGGCTGCTGGGAGACACGGAACTGGCCACCCCGGGTGGACAATTCCGACATGACACCCACACTGGATGACCGGATCACCGGCAGTCTCCTCGGGGCCGCCGTCGGCGACGCCCTCGGCGGCCCCGTCGAGGGCTACACCCCCGAACAGATCCTTGAGCGCCACGGCGGCCGGGTCACCGGCATCGTCGGCCCCTGGAACGGCGACGCCTGGCGCACGGCCCGCCCCATCGCGCCATACCACAAGGGCGACGGACACGTCACCGACGACACCTTGATGACCCACGCCCTGATCAGGGTGTACGAGAAGGTCCGCGACCACCTCGACGCGTACGCCGTGGCCGAGCACCTTGTCCCCGATCTGCTCACCACCCCGCGCTGGATCCCGGAGCTGGAGGCCGAAGCCCTCCCGCTCCAGCGGATCTTCCTCGCCGAGAAGTGGCTCGTGGCCCGTCTCCACTACGGACATGTCGACCCGCGTGAGGCGGGCAGCGGAAACATCGTCAACTGCGGTGCGGCGATGTACATGGCGCCGGTCGGCCTGGTCAACGCGGCGAACCCGGCGGGCGCGTACGCGGAGGCCCTCGACGTCTCCGCGCCGCACCAGTCGTCCTACGGACGGGAGGCGGCGGGCGTGTTCGCGGCCGCGGTGGCGGCGGCGTGCCTGCCGGGCGCGACCCCGGAGTCGGTCGTGGGCACCGCGCTCTCCCTGGCGAAGGACGGAACCCGGGCGGCGATCGAGGCGGTGTGCGAAGTCGCCTCCCGGCACACGGACTTCGAGACCGCCCTCGTCCCGCTCCGCAAGGCGGTGGCGCCGTTCGACACGGTGGGCCCGGAGTACCGCGCGCCGTCGCTGGGCGCGCGCCGCCCGTCGCGGCTCCATGCCATCGAGGAGCTCCCGATCGCCCTGGGGATGCTGCTGGTCGGGGAGGGCGACTACCGGCGTACGGTCCTGGGCTCGGTCAACTACGGCCGCGACTGCGACTCGATCGCGACGATGGCGGGGGCGATCGTCGGTGCGCTGCGAGGAGAGCCGGCCGTCCCGTCCGACTGGTCCAAGCAGGTGGCCGAGGCGAGCCGACTGGATCTGCATGCCCCGGCGCAGGCGCTGACGGCGGTCACGCGCGAGGTCTTCACCCGCGACACGGCCCGCCGCCGGACGCACGAGTCGGCGTACGCGGCGCTGACGAGCACGGCCCGATGAACCTGCGCGTCACCTGGGTCCAGCCGGAGGACCTCGTCGGCCACGAACTCCGCCAGGCCGCGGAGGACGGGCGGGACGCCTCGGCGATCGCTTCCCGCTGGCACGCGGCCGGCGGTCGGCCCGCCCCCTTGGCGGCGGGCGCGTCGCCCACCCCGCGCCCGGACCTGCGCCCGCTGGCGGAACACCTCCTGGACGAGCTGTCCACGCTCCCGAGCGCGCTCTCCGCCACGGAACCCACCGCCCTGGCCGCCATCCAGGAACTGACCCCCCACAGACCTCCCGCGTACGAAGAGCCGCCGCCCCCGGGCGGGAACGACACCCTGCGCGACCGGCTCCACGCCTCCTGGCTCGGCCGGGCCGCCGGGTGCCTGCTCGGCAAGCCCGTCGAGAAGCTCCCCCTCCCCGCCATCCGCGCCCTCGCCCGCGCCGCCGGCAACTGGCCCCTCACGACCTGGTTCACCGAGGTCGGCGTCCCCCGCGACCTGCTCGCCGCCCACCCCTGGAACCGTCGCTCCGCTCCCACCTCCCTCGCCGAGAACATCGACGGAATGCCCGAGGACGACGACCTCAACTACCCCCTGCTCGACCTGCTCCTCCTCCAGCGGTACGGCCGCGACTTCACCACCGCCGACGTCGCCCGTCTCTGGCTCGACGAACTCCCCGCCGGCCGCACCTTCACGGCCGAGCGCGTCGCCTACCGCAACCTCCTCGACGGCGTCGAGCCCCCGCTGACCGCCCTCCGCCGCAACCCCTTCCGCGAGTGGATCGGCGCCCAGATCCGGGCCGACGTGCACGGCTGGACCCACCCCGGCGACCCGGCCGGCGCCGCCGCGCAGGCCTACCGGGACGCGGCGCTCACCCACACCGCCAACGGGATCTACGGCGCGATGTTCGTCGCCGCGACGATCGCCACCGCCGCCACCGGCACGGCCGATGTGCACCGGGCCCTGGCCGCCGGACTGTCCGTCGTCCCGCCCCGCTCCCGGCTCGCCGCCGCCGTCCGCCTCGGCATCGAATCCGCCCGCGAAACCCCTGACTTCGACGCCGTGGTGGACCGACTCCACACCACCCTCGGCGGGTATCACTGGGTCCATGCCGTCCCCAACGCCGCCATCCTCGCCGCCGCGCTCACCCACGCCGACGGCGACTTCACGCGCTCCATCTGCGCGGCGGTCTCCGGCGGCTGGGACACCGACTCCAACGGCGCCACCGCCGGTTCCGTCGCCGGTCTGCTCGCCGGCCACCCCGACCGGCTGCCCGAGCGCTGGACCTCCCCCCTCAAGAACCGGCTCTCGACCTCGATCCCGTCCTTCGACGGCATCGGCTTCGACTCCCTGGCCGAACTGACGTATCTGGAGGCAGTACGCCCATGACCAGCATCGTGGTGCTCGGCAGCACCAACATGGACCTCGTCGCCTTCGTCCCGAAGGCCCCCGCCCGCGGAGAGACCGTCACCGGCCGGGAGTTCCGTACGATCCCCGGCGGCAAGGGCGCCAACCAGGCCGTCGCCGCCGCCCGGGCCGGCGCCGACGTGTCGATGATCGGCGCGGTCGGCGCCGACGACTTCGGTGCACGGCTCCGGGCCGCGCTGGAGGGGTCCGGGGTCGACACCGACCTGCTGCGCACCGCCGAGGGCCCCTCCGGCACCGCGCACATCGTCGTCGACGACGAGGGTGGCAACGCGATCGTCGTCGTCCCCGGCGCCAACGGCACCGTCACCTCCCTCGACCACGGCGACGAGGCGCTGATCGCCACCGCCGACGCCCTGCTCCTCCAGCTCGAACTCCCCCTCTCCGTCGTGACGGAGGGCGCCGCCACAGCCCGCCGGCTCGGCGTCCGTACCGTCCTCACCCCCGCCCCGGCCCAGCCGCTGCCCCCCGAACTCCTCGCCGTCACCGATCTGTTGGTCCCCAACGAGCACGAGGCCGCCGCGCTCACCGGCATCGCGGACCCGCATGCCGCCGCCGCCGCGCTGCTCACCCTCGTCCCCGAGGTGGTCATCACCCTGGGCGCGGCCGGCAGCCTGCATGCCGCCCGCGACAGCGAAGCGTTCACCGTGTCCGCCCCCCGTGTCCGGGCCGTGGACACGACCGCCGCCGGGGACACCTTCGTCGGCGCGCTCGCGGTCGCCCTCGGCGAGGGCCGCGCGGTGCGCGAGGCCCTGGCCTGGGCCTCGAGCGCCGCCGCGCTCTCCGTCCAGCGCGAAGGCGCCTCGTCCTCGATGCCGTACCGCTCCGAGATCGACGCGGCACACGGCTCTCTCACCGGCCAGGAGGTCGACGCCGTATGACCCGCTCCGCCACCCCTTCCCCTCTCCAGGGCCTGCGGGTCCTCGATCTCGCCACGCTCTTCGCCGGGCCTCTCGCGGCGATGATGCTCGGCGACTTCGGCGCGGACGTCATCAAGATCGAGCACCCCCGCAAGCCCGACCCCTCCCGTGGCCACGGCCCGGCCAAGGGCGGCGTCGGTCTGTGGTGGAAGGTCCTCGGCCGCAACAAGCGGACCATCACCCTCGATCTCTCCACCCCCGGCGGCCGCGACACCCTCTTGAAGCTCGCCGCCGACGCCGACGTGATCGTCGAGAACTTCCGCCCCGGCACCCTCGAACGCTGGGGTCTGGGCTGGGAGGAACTGTCCACCGTCAACCCGGAGTTGGTCCTGGCCCGGGTCACCGGCTTCGGCCAGTTCGGCCCGTACTCCCACCGTCCCGGCTTCGGCACCCTCGCCGAGGCGATGAGCGGCTTCGCCTCGATCACCGGCGAGCCGGACGGCCCGCCCACCCTTCCCCCCTTCGGTCTGGCAGACTCGATCGCCGCCCTGGCGACGGCGTACGCCGTGATGACCGCGCTCACCGCCAGGACCACGACCGGCCGCGGCCAGGTCGTCGACATGGCGATCATCGAACCGATGCTCTCCGTCATCGGACCCCACCCCCTCTGGTACGACCAGCTCGGCTACGTCCAGCCCCGCACCGGCAACCGCTCCCGCAACAACGCCCCGCGCAACACGTACCGCACCGCGGACGACTCCTGGGTCGCCGTCTCCACCTCCGCCCAGTCGATCGCCGAACGCGTCATGCGGCTCGTCGGCCGCCCCGAGCTGATCGACGAGCCCTGGTTCGCCGACGGCGCGAGCCGCGCCGCCCACGCGGACGTGCTCGACGAGGCGGTCGGCTCCTGGATCGCCCGCCACACCCGCGACGAGGCCATGGCCGCCTTCGAGAAGGCGGAGGCGGCGATCGCGCCCGTCTACGACATCCGGGATGTGATGGACGATCCGCAGTACCGCGCCCTGGACACCGTCACCGAGGTCCCGGACCCCGAGCTGGGCCCGATCCGTATGCAGAACGTCCTCTTCCGGCTCTCCGAGACGCCCGGCGGGATCCGCTGGGCCGGCCGGCCGCACGGCGCGGACACGGCCGAGGTCCTCGCCGAGCTCGGTCTCTCCCCGGCCGAGATCGGCGCCCTGCGCAGCGAAGGAGCCGTATGAGCGGTACGCCCTTCCCCCTCACCTGGCTCTACGCCCCCGGGGACCGCCCCGCCGTCGTCCAGAAGGCCCTGGTCTCGGGCGCGGACGTGGTGATCGTCGATCTGGAGGACGCGGTGGCACCGGAGCGCAAGGCATACGCCCTGGCCGCCACCGTCGACCTGCTGACCGACCCGCATCCCGTCCCGGTCCATGTCCGCATCCACGCACACCACGACATCCCCCCTCTTGCGCCCCTCCCCGGGCTCAGCGGCTTCCGTGTTCCCAAGGTGACACACGCCACTGACATCCACCGGATCGCCGAGGCGGTGCCCGGCATCCCCCTCTTCCCGCTCCTGGAGAACGCCCTGGCGCTCGAGCACGCCTATGCCATCGCCTCGGCCGACCCCGCCGTCCACGGCATCGCCCTCGGCGAGGCGGACCTCCGCGCCGATCTGGGGGTACGGGACGAATGCGGCCTGGACTGGCCGCGCAGCCGTCTCGTGGTCGCCGCCCGCGCGGCGGCCCTCCCGCCCCCGGCCCAGTCGGTCCACCCCGACATCCGCGATCTGGACAGCCTGGCGGCGAGCTGTGCGCGGGGCCGTTCGCTGGGCTTCCTGGGCCGGGCCGCGATCCATCCGCGCCAGCTCCCGGTCATCGAGCAGGCGTATCTCCCGAACCCCGACGAGGTCGCCGCGGCCGAGGAGGTCGTGAAGGCCGCGGAGACCACCGAGGGCGCGCTCGCCCTCCCGGACGGGCGCTTCATCGACGCCGCGGTCGTGGAGGGCGCCCGCCGCGTCCTGTGCCAGGGGGGGCGGGGCGGAGCGCCACGGTGGGGATTTACTCTGTGTGTTATAAACAAATACGATCCCACCAGAC
>NZ_JBHWBS010000036.1:0-6215 GCF_042735655.1 Streptomyces sp. NPDC059567
ACGACCTCTCGCGCGCGAGCGCTCGCGCGCGCGGGGGGGGCGGGGCGCGCGCCGGCGCGCGCGCCGCCCCCACCCCGATCCCGTACTCCTCAGGACTCGAACGTCGCCGCCAGGGCGTCCGCGAGCCCCGGCACCAGGTCCGCCCCGGTGAGCACCTCGTTCGGGGAGTCCTTCTCGCGCAGCCGGATGGCGGCCTCGCGGGCTCCGTTCCGGAGGACGGCCACGGTCATCCGGACCTCCTGGCGGTCCGGGTGCCGGGCCACCCACTTCGCCAGACCGGCCTCGTCCAGGCCGTCCGGGACGGACGCCTCGGCCGACGGCGGCAGCATCAGGCGCTCCACCGTCAGGGCGCAGCCGGCGACCGCGTCCGGCCAGGCGATCGTGCCGAGGAACTCGTCGAGGGCCTTCCCCTTCGGCAGCTCCTCCTGCTCGATGGGGGTGAAGGCGGCGGCTTCCGCGCCTTCGAGGCCGAGCTGGGAGGCGAGTCCCGGCTCCTTGGCACGCAGTCGGGCGGTGTCGACGAGGGCGAAGAGCCGGGCCGGCCGGTCCCAGCCGAGACCGGAGGCGTACTCGTCGATCTCGAGCACCGCGCGGGTGAGGGGGCTCGCGGCCATGGGGGTGCCGGAGGAGGAAACGTTGGACATGACCCATATCCTGCCTCCTTCGCCCCCGAAGACGGGAACTAGGTAAAGCCTCAGTAAGTTGCATCAGTGGGCTCTACGATCGCGGAGCCTGCTTATCGACGCATCAACCTCGAGGGGCGCACGTTGGCTTTCCAGATGCCGGACCGCGGAGGCGGCACAGGCCCGTCCGGGCCAAGGATCAGAGTCGGCCGGCCGTCCCGGCGGGCCCGCACGCTGCTCATGACCCTGGGCGTGCTGGCCGTCCTTGCCATGGCGTTCGTCATGTTCGCCGGGTTCTGGACGGACTGGCTCTGGTACCGCTCCGTCGCGTACTCGTCCGTGTTCACCACCACCCTGTGGACCAAGATCGGCCTGTTCGCCGTCTTCGGTCTCCTCATGGGGCTCGCCGTCGGCTTCAACATCTGGCTGGCGCACCGACTGCGTCCGCCGCTGAGCGCGATGTCGCTGGAGCAGCAGAGCCTCGACCGGTACCGGATGGGCCTGGCCCCCTACAAGAAGTGGGTGCTCCTCGCGATCACCGCTCTGGTGGGCCTGATCGCCGGTGCCTCGGCCTCCGGCCAGTGGCGGACCTGGCTGATGTGGGTCAACGGGGTCTCGTTCGGCCAGAAGGACCCCCAGTTCCAGCTGGACGTGTCCTTCTACGCCTTCGACCTGCCCTGGTACCGCTTCCTCCTGGCCTTCGGCTTCGCCGCCACCGTGCTGTCGCTGATCGCCGCCGCGCTGACGCACTACCTGTACGGCGGACTGCGCGTCACCAGCCCCGGTGCCCGCGCCACCGCCGCCGCGACGGGCCACCTGTCGGTGATCCTCGGCGTCTTCGTCTCGCTGAAGGCCGTGGCGTACTGGCTCGACCGGTACGGCCTCGCCGTGAAGTCCAGCGACTTCAAGGCGGCCGGAAACTGGACGGGTCTGCGGTACGTCGACGCCAACGCCTACCTGCCCGCGAAGACGATCCTCTTCTGCATCGCCGCGATCTGCGCCGTGCTGTTCTTCGCGACGCTGTGGCGCCGCACCTGGCAGCTGCCGGTGATCGGCTTCGGCCTCATGGTCCTTTCGGCGATCCTGATCGGCGGCCTGTACCCGGCCATCGTGCAGAAGTTCCAGGTCCAGCCGAACGAGCAGGCCAAGGAAGCGCCGTACATCCAGAAGAACATCGATGCCACGCGCAAGGCGTACGACATCGACAGCACCGAGCCGGAGAACTACTCGGGCAAGTCCACGGTCAAGGCCAAGGACCAGCTCCGTGCGAACTCCGACACGGCGGCCAGCTACCGGCTGATCGACCCGAACATCGTCTCGCCGACGTTCCAGCAGCTGGAGCAGAAGCGGAAGTACTACCAGTTCCCGACGACCCTCGACGTCGACCGCTACAAGGGCCAGGACACGGTCGTCGGCCTGCGTGAGCTCAACATCAAGGGCATCCCGAAGCGGAACTGGATCAACGACCACTTCACGTACACCCACGGCTACGGCGCGATCATGGCCGCGGGCACGCAGACGGACGCCAACGGTTCCCCGGTCTTCACCGAGGCCGGCCTGCCGACCACGGGGATGCTCGGCCCGTACCAGCAGCGGATCTACTACGGCGAGAAGACGGATCAGTACTCGATCGTCGGCGGCCCGCAGAAGGAGCTGGACTACGAGGAGAACGGCGAGAAGACCACCAGCTACGAGGGCAAGAGCGGGGTCAACCTCTCCAACACCTTCAACCGCGCCGCTTACGCGGTCGCGTTCAGCGAGCCGCAGATCCTCTACTCGGGGGCCATCGGCGAGGGCTCGCGGATCCTCTACAACCGCACGCCCAAGGAGCGCGTCGAGGCGGTCGCACCCTGGCTGACCATCGACGGCGACGCCTACCCGGCCGTCGTCGGCGGCAAGATCCAGTGGATCGTCGACGCGTACACGACCACGAACGGCTACCCGTACGCCTCGCGCACCACGCTGGGCGAGTCCACGGCCGACGCGCTGACGGTCGGCAACCAGCAGCGCGCGGTGGTCGCCCAGCAGAACCAGGTCAACTACATCCGCAACTCGGTGAAGGCCACCGTCGACGCCTACGACGGCACGGTCAAGCTGTACCAGTGGGACAAGGAAGACCCGGTCCTCAAGACGTGGATGAAGGCGTTCCCGGACACCGTGCAGCCGCGTGAGTCGATCAGCCCCGACCTCATGCAGCACCTGCGGTACCCGCAGGACATGTTCAAGGTCCAGCGCGAGCTGCTCACCCGGTACCACGTGAAGGACCCGGCGCAGTTCTACAGCGGCTCGGACGCCTGGCAGGTGCCGAACGACCCGACCAACAAGGACGGCAACGCGGTCCCGCCGTACTACCTGAGCATGAAGATGCCCGGGGACCAGCAGCAGCGGTTCTCGCTGACGACGACGTTCACCCCGAACGGGCGGCCCAACCTGGGCGGCTTCATGGCGGTCGACGCCGACGCGGGCAGCAAGGACTACGGCCGCATAAGGCTGTTGCGAGTCACCTCCGAGGTCCCCGGACCCGAGCAGGTGCAGAACAAGCTCAACAGCCTCCCGTCGGTGGCCACCTTCGTGCGCGACATGAAGGGTGCCGACTCCGACATCCAGTACGGCAACCTGCTGACGGTGCCGCTCGACGGCGGATTCCTGTACGTCGAGCCGGTGTACGCCCAGGGCCGCAACGCGCACTACCCGCTGCTGAAGAAGGTCGCGGTGTCGTACGTCGACGCGGACCAGCCGGACGGTGACACGACCAAGGACACCACGGTGTTCGAGGACAACCTCACCTCGGCGCTCAACGCGGTCTTCGGGGTGGAGGGCGCGACGCCGCCCGAGAAGCCGGAGCAGCCGGGCACCAAGCCGCCGACGACGCCGAGCACGAACGACGCGGCGCTGAAGCAGGCCATCGCCGATGCGCAGAAGGCGTACGACGACGGTGAGGCCGCTCTGCAGAAGGGTGACTGGACCGCCTACGGCAAGGCCCAGGAGGCCCTACAGGACGCGCTTCAGCGGGCGGCGGACGCGGGCGCGAAGCTGACCCCGTCCGACCAGAAGCCGACGGGACAGAAGCCGGGGGCGACGCCGTCGACCAGCCCCCCGAGCCCGTCGACCAGCGCGACCCCACCGAGCGGCTGACCGGTCTGGTCAGGCTCCCCTCCGCGTCGTGATACCTTAAGGACACAACGACGCGGGGTGGAGCAGCTCGGTAGCTCGCTGGGCTCATAACCCAGAGGTCGCAGGTTCAAATCCTGTCCCCGCTACTGAAGACAAGGGCCCGGATCCTATGGATCCGGGCCCTTGTCGTGCTCGCTGGGGGCGCGCGGGACCCCGAAGCGCGGTGGGGATGGGGTGAGTTGGGGTGAGACGTGTTTGACTTATCTCTCTGTGGGCATGTCGACAAAACGCTGAAGTGACCTCACTGGCTGCGGTATACCAGGTGTACGCGCGTTGCGGGTGGTGCGACGATGGAATTTATGGGGGACAGGGCAACTCTGTTGGAGACAGGGCGGTTTGTGCAGCGGCATGTCAAGAGTGCCGCAGACGACATCATCGAGGCCGTGGTGGCCGGCGGTGAGGCCGTCGACACCACCGCCGAGAACGAGACCGAGACCGAGGCGCGCCACCGGCGTGCCGCCGAGAGCGGCGACGCCGCGTCCATGAGCGTGCTCGGCGCGCTGCTGCTGCGCCGCGGGGACCTGGACGGCGCGGAGCCGTATCTGCGCGGCGCCACCGCCGAGGGGGACCGCGCGGCCGCCAACAACCTGGGTGTCCTGCTGCACCAGCGTGGCTACGCCGAAGAGGCCGCGGGCTGGTGGCGGGTCGCCGCCGTCGCGGGCTCCGCGCCCGCCGCCCACGCGCTCGGCCGCCACCACCGCGAGCGCGGCGACGAGCCCGCCGCCGAGTACTGGCTGCGCCAGTCCGCCGAGCAGGGCCACGCCCTGGGCGCCTACGCCCTCGCCGACCTCCTGGAGCACCGCAGCGACGTCGGTGCCGAGCGCTGGCTGCGAGCCGCCGCCGAGCGCGGTCACCGCGAGGCCGCGTACCGTCTCGCCCTCGCCCTGGAGCGGCGCGTCCAGGAGGTGCCCCGAGGCCCGTCCGCCTCCGGTCTCTCGGCGCGCGACGCGCTCGCCCACGACACCGCGCAGGCCGATACGGCGAAGGGCGAGCCGGCGAAGGGCGACACCGGCGCGCCCTCCGGTGAGATCGCCGAGGCCGAGCAGTGGTTCCGGCAGGCCGCCGCGCGCGGGCACCGACGCGCCGCGCTGCACCTCGGGGCGATCCTGGAGAAGCGCGGCGAGCTCAAGGAGGCCGGCCGCTGGTACCTGAGTTCCGCCAAGGAGGGCGAGGCCAAGGCCGCCTGCGCGCTCGGTTTCCTGCTCCGCGACGCCGGCGACGAGGAGAGCGCCGCCGTGTGGTGGCTGCGCGCCGCCCAGGACGGCGACGGCAACGCCGCCAACGCGCTCGGGGCCCTGCACGCGGCCCGGGGCGAGCAGCAGACCGCCGAGCGCTGGTACCGCGCCGCCATGGACGCGGGCGATGTGAACGGCGCGTACAACCTCGGGCTGCTCTGCGCCGCCCAGGACCGCGTCCAGCACGCCGAGCAGTGGTACCGCCGCGCCGCCTACGCGGGTCACCGCGAGGCCGCCAACGCGCTCGCCGTGCTCCTCCTGCAGGCGGGGGACACGGACGGCGCCGAGCCGTGGTTCTCCAAGGCCGCGGAGGCCGGCAGCGTCGATGCCGCCTTCAATCTCGGCATCCTCTACGCGGGTCGCGACGACGACCGTACGGCGCTGAGCTGGTACGAGCGCGCGGCCGCCGCGGGCCACACCGAGGCCGCGCTCCAGGTCGGCATCGCCGGCCTGCGCGACGGCGACGAGCAGACCGCCGAGCGGCATCTGCGGTGCGCGGCGGGCGGCGGCAGCGCCGAGGCCGCGTTCCGGCTCGCCACCGTCCTCGACGCGCGCCGGCCGGACCCCGGCCCGCCCGCGCTCGGTGCCCCGCGCGAGGAGGAGAAGACCGAGTGCGAGGAGTGGTACGAGCGGGCCGCGCAGCAGGGGCACCGGCGCGCCCAGGTGCGGGTGGGGATGCTCGCCGCCGCGCGCGGGGACGTGACGGAGGCGGCCCACTGGTACCGGGAGGCGGCCGAGGCCGGGAGCCGTAACGGCGCGTTCAACCTCGGCCTGCTGCTCGCCCGCGAGGGCAGCGAGCGGGAGGCGGCGCTGTGGTGGACCCGCGCCGCCCGTGCCGGACACGGCCGCGCCGCCCTGCGGCTGGCGCTGCTCGCGGCGCGCCGGGGTGAGCTGTCGGAGGGCCGGCGCTGGTGTGCGACGGCTGTGGAGCTGGGGCCGGCGGAGGTGGCCGAGCGGGCCGCCCGACTGAGCGAGGCGCTGCACCAGGAGCTGACCGCTTAAGGGATTTGCGCTGGTCGTGGGCGTCCCGTAAGGTTGGGTTCACCGACGCGGGGTGGAGCAGCTCGGTAGCTCGCTGGGCTCATAACCCAGAGGTCGCAGGTTCAAATCCTGTCCCCGCTACTCAGTAGCAAGCGAAGGCCCCGGACCAATCATTTGTTGCCGGCCGTCGGGGGTCCCCCCC
>NZ_JBHWBS010000036.1:6225-7120 GCF_042735655.1 Streptomyces sp. NPDC059567
CGGGGGGGTAAAATCCCCCCGGGGGCGGTGTTAAAATCGTGGCCCCCGCTACACGGTCGAAGGGCTCGCCCGGGTCCATTTCGGGGCTCCCGGCCATTCGTCGTTCCCGCCCCCGCGCAGGGGTACGGAAAAGCCCCCACCGTCCGGTGGGGGCTTTGTCGTCAGAGGCCGTCGGCTCAGGCCGTGGCGGCGCAGTTCGGGCAGATGCCGCGGTACGTGACCTCGACGCCCGAGATCGTGAAGCCGAAACGCTCCGTGTCCGGGAGATCCGCCAGCGGGTTGCCGGAGGGGTGGACGTCGCGGATGGCGCCGCAACGCCCGCAGACCAGGTGCTGGTGCGGGCGGTGGGCGTTCGGGTCGTACCGCTTGGCGCGGCCGTCCGTCGCCACTTCCATGACCTCGCCGAGCGTGACCATCTCGCCCAGCGTGTTGTAGACGGTCGCCCGGGAGATCTCGGGCAGTCGCTCCACGGCACGGGCATGGACCTCGTCGGCGGTCAGATGCACATGATCTCCGTCGAGGACCTCGGCCACGACGCGCCGCTGCGCGGTCATTCGCCAGCCGCGGCCGCGCAGTCGTTCCAACAGGTCACTCATGAGGACCAGACTAACAGTGGCGGCATCAGGGTCCCGAACGGGTGTGACTTTGGAAGTCTGCTTGACTTGGACATTGTCCATTGTAGGATCGAGTCGGCATTGGCCGAGAGGCTGAGGCCGTCGATGACTTCGACAAGCGGCTCGACGCCGCCGTCCAGGCCCTGCGCGGCCGAGGGTGCTTGTCGTGGCGAAGGGGCGGGGGGGGGGGCGGGGCGTGGGGAGGGGGGCGGGGGGGGCGCGCCCGGCCAACCCGCCAGACGCCCTTCAGGTCGTCGGTGGCCGTCCGCACGATGTGGACC
>NZ_JBHWBS010000036.1:7130-32740 GCF_042735655.1 Streptomyces sp. NPDC059567
TTCCTGGACAGCGCGGAGGTCGACCGTCGCGTGTGGGCGGTAGGAACGGCGCGTGGGGGCCCCCCCCGCGAAAAACCCGACGAGTAGCGCGGCAAACCCCGGCGCGCCCCCCCCCCCCGCTCTGGTGTCAGCTCGCCACGGGCGCCGCGTGCCGGTGTGCCGGGGTCCAGCAGCGGATGATGTCGCGTACGGAGACGATGCCCACGGGCCCGTGGCCGTCGAGGACGACGAGGTGGCGGAAGCCCCCGTGGGTCATGGCGGCGGCCGCCTCCTCCAGGGTCCAGGTGGGTGCGGCGAAGACGACGTCGGTGGTGGTGTGGGAGCCCGCGGTCTCGTGGTCGGGGTTCTGGTCGGCGCCGATCGAGTTGAGGATGTCGCGCTCGGTGAGGATTCCGAACCCGCCGGCGTCGGTGTCGTGGACGACGGCCGCGCCGACGCGGCGCGCCGACATCAGTCTGGCGGCCTGGCGGAGGGTGTGGGCGGGGCCGATGGTGAGGACCACCGTGCTCATGGCGTCACGGACGAGCATGAAGGGAGCCACCTCCTTGGTGAACCGTTCCCGCCTTCAACGAGAACGGTTTCACAAGTTCACAAGTGGGGGGACTCTCAGCGTGGCATCGGTCGAGGGGGCCGACAAGGGGGCGCGTCGGAGTGCGCGGGGCCCGGGCGGCGCGGGGGCGCGCGCGGCGGCCGCGCGCGCGGTCAGTTCTTCTGGTTCAGGTAGCTCAGCAGTTCGCCGTGGAGCAGGCCGTTCGACGCCGCCGCGTTGCCGCTGTGCGGACCGTGCCGGCCGTCGAGACCGGTGAAGGTGCCGCCCGCTTCCTGGACGACGATCGCCGTCGCCGCCATGTCCCAGAGGGACAGCTCCGGCTCGGCGCAGATGTCCACCGCGCCCTCGGCGACCATCATGTACGGCCAGAAGTCGCCGTACGCCCGCGTCCGCCAGCACGCGCGCGTGAGGTCGAGGAAGCCGTCGAGACGGCCGTACTCCTCCCAGCCGCTCAGCGAGGAGTACGCGAAGGAGGCGTCACCGAGCTCCGAGACCTTCGAGACCCGGATCCGCGTCGCCGACGTCAGGCTCCGGCCCGTGTACGCGCCCGCGCCCTTCGCCGCCCACCAGCGGCGGCCGAGCGCCGGCGCCGAGACCACGCCCACCACCGGCTGGAAGCCGGTGTCGCCGGCCTCCATCAGCGCGATCAGGGTCGCCCAGACCGGCACGCCGCGCACGTAGTTCTTGGTGCCGTCGATCGGGTCGATCACCCAGCGGCGCGGGCCGGTGCCCTCCACGCCGTACTCCTCGCCGAGGATCGCGTCGCGCGGCCGGGCGCGCTGGAGCTGACCGCGGATCAGCTCCTCGGCGGCCTTGTCCGCCTCGCTGACCGGCGTCATGTCCGGCTTGGTCTCGACCTTCAGGTCGAGCGCCTTGAACCGGTCCATGGTGGCCGCGTCGGCGGCATCCGCGAGGACATGGGCGAGGCGCAGATCGTCGTGGTAATCGGCCATGGTCGAAACTCTATCCCTCGAAGGTACGTGGGCCCACGGGAGCCCTTGACAGTGCGTGGCGGCCCGTCAACTCTGTGCGCAGAACCGTTCTGGCCGGGAGGCGACGATGCCTACTGCCCGTGAGGCCCTGCTGAACGCCGCGCTGGCGGCGCTCGGGGGGCTGCCCTGGTCCGCGGTCCGGATGGTCGACGTCGCCTCCGCCGCGGGAGTCTCCCGGCAGACCCTCTACAACGAGTTCGGGAGCAAGGAAGGGCTGGCCCGCGCGCTGGTACGGCGCGAGGCCGACGCCTACCTCCAGGGCGTGGACCAGGTCCTCGCCCGACCCGTCCCGCCCGTCCGTAACCTCGCCGCCGTCGCCGAGTGGACCGTCGCCGCGGCCGGCGCCCGCCCGGTGCTGCGCGCGCTGCTCACCGGCTCCTGGGGCGAACGGCTCCCGACGCCCCGGCCGGCCAGGGCGGGCGCCCGCGCCTCCGCCGTCCCCGCCCAGCGGCGGGCCGACGCCGGGGTGCCCTCGCCTGCGGACCTGCTCGGACTCGCCCGGGACCGGGCCGCGACGGCGCTCGCCGAGGGCGGAGGTGAGGACGTGCTGCGGTCGTGCGAGGTCGTCCTGCGCCTCGCGCTGTCGTACGTCGTCGCCCCCGGGCCGTCCGCGGCGGACGGTCAGTGGGCCGAACCGGAGAGCTGGAGGCCGACGACGCCGACGATCACCAGCGTGATCGAGACGATCTTCAGGGTGGACACGACGTCGCCGAGGAAGACCATGCCGTAGATCGCCGTGCCCGCCGCGCCGATGCCGGTCCACACGGCGTACGCGGGGCCCACGTCCAGCTTGCGCAGGGCGAGCGTCAGCAGTCCGAAGCTGCCGAGGGCGAAGCAGGCGAAGGCGACGGTCGGCCAGAACCGGGTGAACCCGTGCGAGAGCTTCAGGCAGACGGCGAAGCCGGTTTCCAGCAGCCCCGCGACCACCACCAGCAGCCACGCCATCGTCAGTGCCTCCCACGCCGTCGGTGACTGCTTCGTCTCACTTGGTGCGATTATGCACTTACCAACAGCAGCCGACCGCAAACGTGCGCGACTCAGTCGCCTTCGCGTCGCTCCCTGGTCGAGAGCAGTCGGCGCAGTGAATACAGCCGGGCCGGATCGGCATGCCCCTCCGCCACCCACGCGTCCAGCGCGCAGTCCGGCTCGTCGTGGCTGCAGGCCCGCGGACAGTTCTCGGTGCCGGGCACGAGGTCGGGGAAGGCGAGGATCACCCGGGACGGGTCGACGTGGTTCAGGCCGAAGGAGCGCACGCCCGGGGTGTCGATGACCCAGCCGCCCTCCTTGTCGTTGAGCGGCAGGGCGAGCGCCGAGGTGGTGGTGTGCCGGCCGCGGCCCGTCACCGCGTTGACGACACCCGTGGTCCGCCGCCGGTCCGCCGGGACCAGGGCGTTGACCAGGGTCGTCTTGCCGACGCCGGAGTGTCCGACGAACGCGGTGGTGCGCCCCTTGAGGTGCTCGTGCACCCGCTCGGCGGCGACCCCGTCCACGAACTCGTCGCGCGTGGTGACCACATGCGGCACACCGAGCGCGCCGTACATCTCCAGGAGTTCGTCAGGCTTGGCCAGGTCCGACTTCGTCAGGACGAGGAGCGGGGTCAGCCCGCCGTCGTACGCGGCGACCAGACAGCGGTCGATGAGCCGCGGGCGCGGCTCGGGGTCGGCGAGCGCGGTGACGATCGCCAGCTGGTCGGCGTTGGCGACGACCACGCGCTCGAACGGATCGTCGTCGTCGGCCGTACGGCGGAGCACGGAGCTGCGTTCACCGATCCGTACGATCCGGGCCAGCGTGTCCTTCTCGCCGGACAGATCGCCCACGAGGGAGACCCGGTCGCCGACCACGGCGGCCTTGCGGCCCAGCTCGCGCGCCTTCATCGCCAGGACGACCCGGTCGTCGACGAGACAGGTGAGCCGGCCCCGGTCCACGGTGAGGACCATGCCCTCGACCGCGTCCTCGTGCTTGGGGCGGATGTTGGTACGGGGACGGTTGCCCTTGCGGTTGGGCCGCTGGCGGATGTCGTCCTCGTCGGTGTGCTTCCCGTAACGCCGCATGGCTCAGGCTCCGAGCATTTCGGTCCACATCCTGGGGAAGTCGGGCAAGGTCTTGGCGGTCGTCGCCACGTTCTCGATCTCCACACCCTCGACCGCCAGGCCGATGATCGCGCCCGCCGTCGCCATGCGGTGGTCGTGGTACGTGTGGAAGACACCGCCGTGCAGCGGGCGCGGGCGGATGTGCAGACCGTCCTCGGTCTCCGTCACATCGCCGCCCAGCTCGTTGATCTCCTTGGTCAGGGCCGCCAGGCGGTCCGTCTCGTGGAGCCGCAGATGGGCGACGCCGCGCAGCGTGGACGGGGAGTCGGCCAGCGCCGCGACCGCCGCGATGCCGGGCGTCAGCTCGCCGACCTCGCTCAGGTCGACGTCGATGCCGTGGATCCGGCCGGTGCCGGTGAAGGTGAGACCCGCCTCGGTCGGCTCGCAGGAGCCACCCATCTCGGTGAAGATCTCGCGCAGCGCGTCACCGGGCTGGGTGGTCCGGGCCGGCCAGTCCGGAACGGTGACCCGGCCACCGGTGATCAGGGCCGCGGCCAGGAACGGCTGGGCGTTGGACAGATCGGGCTCGACGATCAGGTCCCGGCCGAGCAGCGCGGAGGGGGAGACCCGCCAGACGTTCGGCTCGCCACCGGTCTCCGGCTCGTCGACCTGGGCGCCGACCACGCGCAGCATGTCGACGGTCATCCGGATGTGGGGCATGGAGGGCAGGTTCGCGCCGACATGGCGTACCTCCACGCCCTGGTTGAAGCGCGGGGCGGAGAGCAGCAGGGCGCTGACGAACTGCGAGGACGAGGAGGCGTCGATCTCCACCGGGCCGCCGTCGAGCGCCCCGCCGCCGTGCACGGTCATCGGCAGCGCGCCGCGCCCGTCGTCGTCGATCCGCGCGCCGAGCACGCGCAGCGCGTCGATCACACCGTTCAGCGGCCGCTCGTGGGAACGGGCGTCGCCGTCGAAGTGCACCGGGCCGTCGGCGAGGGCCGCGACCGGCGGCAGGAAGCGCATGACCGTACCGGCGTTGCCGACGTCCACCGTCGCCGGGCCGCGCAGCGCGGCCGGGATGATCCGCCACGCCTCGCCCGTACCGTCGGGGCCCACGCCCTCCTCGATCCTGACGCCCAGCGTGCGCAGCGCCTCGGCCATCAGCAGCGTGTCGCGGGAGCGCAGCGGGCGGCGCAGCCAGCCCGGCTCGGCGGCGAGCGCGGCGAGGACCAGGCCGCGGTTGGTGACCGACTTCGATCCGGGCACGGTGACGGTCGCGTCGACGGGACCGCTCGCGTACGGGGCGGGCCAGGGGTCGGTCTGCAGGTCGGTGTGCGAGGAGGTTTCGGTCATGCCCTCACTTTAGTGGGGACCGCACCGACTACAGCCCCAGCAGCCAGCGGCCTCCGCCGATCAGGGAGCAGATCGAGACGGCGTGGAAGAGGAACAGCCAGAGCGCCGGGTGGACATGGGTGAGCCGGGCGAGCTGGTCGGCGTCCGAGTCCGGCGCGCCGCCGTGGCGCCGCTTGCCCTGGAGCTCGAAGACCGGCCGGACACCGCCCAGGAGCAGGAACCACACGACGGAGTACGCGAAGGCCGACTGGACGTCCGGGCCGGTCAGCCAGGAGACCAGGAGGAAGGCGGCGCCCGTGAGGAGCACGGTGAAGATCCCGTACGCGTTGCGGACCATCATGAGCATGGCGAGCAGGAGCGCGGTGGCCAGCCAGAGCAGCAGCGTGATCCGGTGGTCGGCGAGCAGCCAGGCGCCGCCGAGGCCGAGCAGCGGGGCGGCGGTGTAGCCGGCGGCGGCGGTGAGGATCATGCCGATGCCGGTCGGGCGGCCGCGGGAGACGGTGAGGCCGCTGGTGTCCGAGTGGAGCCGGATGGACTGCAGCCGGCGGCCGGTGAGGAGGGCGATCAGACCGTGGCCGCCCTCGTGGGCGATGGTGATGGCGTTGCGGGACAGCCGCCATATCGAGCGGGGGACCGTGACGAGCAGCGCGGCCACACCGGTGACGATCACCAGCCACTCTTCCGGGGCGGGCTGCGTGCCGAGGACTTCGTTCATTTTCTGGATCGGCTCCTCAGCGGGGTCGGGGATCGTGGCAGTGTGGCACGTATGTGCGGACGGTATGCAGCGAGTCGTCGGCCCGAGGACCTGGTGGGTGTCTTCGAGGTCGAGAAGTGGGAGCCCGAGGAGACCCTGGCTCCCGACTGGAACGTGGCCCCGACCAAGGAGGTCTACGCGGTCCTGGAACGCCCCTTGAAGGACGCGGATTCACCGCGCCCGGTTCGCCAGCTGCGGACGTTGAAGTGGGGTCTGGTGCCGTCCTGGTCGAAGTCGCCGGAGGGCGCGGCCAGGATGATCAACGCCCGGGCGGAGACGATCGCCGAGAAGCCGTCGTTCAAGAGGGCCTTCTCCGCGCGGCGGTGCATCCTGCCGGCCGACGGCTATTACGAGTGGGTGACCGGCTCGGGGGAGCGGGAGCTGGAGGTCGAGGGGAAGAAGAAGCGGCCGCGGAAGCAGCCGTACTTCGTGACCCCGGCGGACGGCTCGGTCTTCGCGATGGCCGGACTCTACGAGTTCTGGCGCGACCGCACGCTGCCCGACGATCACCCGTCGGCGTGGTGGGTGACATGCTCCGTGATCACGACGGAGGCGGAGAAGGGGCCGCTCGGTGTGGCCCCCGAGGAGGGCCCCCACTCGCTCGCGGACATCCACCCCCGGATGCCGCTGATGCTGACCTCGGACCGCTGGGACGCGTGGCTGGACCCGCGGCACACGGACGTGGAGGACCTGCGCGGGCTGCTCGCGGCCCCGCCGGAGGGCCTGATGCGGGCGTACCCGGTGGCCACGGCGGTCAGCAACGTCCGCAACAACGGCCCGGAGCTCCTGACCGAGCTGGAGGGCCCGGAGGTCGGCACGCTGTTCTGAGCGCCGCTCGCGACGGTCCCGCGCGGCAGGATGGGCGCGTGACCAAGAGCGAGAACGTGACGACCGACGCCGGGGACGCCCGGATCACCTGGCACCCCGGCAAGAAGCCCTGGACGGTCCTGGCCCTCGGCCACGGGGCCGGAGGCGGGATCGAGGCGCGGGACCTCCAGGCCCTGGCCGGGGCGCTGCCCGCGCACGGGGTGACGGTGGCGCTCGTCGAGCAGCCGTGGCGGGTCGCCGGGAAGAAGGTGGCGCCCGCGCCGAAGACGCTGGACGCCGGGTGGCGCGGGATCTGGCCCGCGCTCACGAAGCCCGGCCTCCCGGTGATCGCCGGGGGCCGCAGCGCCGGCGCCCGGGTCGCCTGCCGGACCGGGAAGGAGCTCGGGGCCGCCGCCGTGCTCGCCCTGAGCTTCCCGCTGCACCCGCCGGGCAGGCCGGAGAGCTCCCGGGCCGACGAACTGCTCGGCACGGGCCTGCCCACGCTGGTCGTCCAGGGCGGCAACGACGCCTTCGGTAAGCCCGAGGAGTTCCCCGAAGGGCCCTACCGACTCGTCGAGGTGCCGTACGGCGATCACGGCTTCGCCGTCGCCAAGCGAGCCCCCGTCACACCGGACGGAACCCTCGAACTCATCGTCGAAGAAGTCACCTCGTGGGTCGCGTCACTCCGGGAATGTTGAGCGTGCGACCACGGTTGTCACGCATGTCGGTGTGAGAGCAAGGAAGAGGGAGTCCGTCGCATGGGTTCGACCATCTGCCCCGAGCGCGCGCAGGCCGCTGACCTCGACTGGACGGTGCTGCCCGCTCCCAAGAACGCCCCTATTCGGGCGGCGGGCGGAGCGGTTCCTCGTCTATCCTCCGAATCGAGCGGGTCCGCATTCGGGTTCGCCGCAGCGCTGGAGGAGGTGGGTCCGGTCACTGGGACCGACACAGGGACCGACGACGGCCCCGAGGAGACGACCGCGGAGCGCAACGCGCGCTTCGAGCGGGACGCCCTCGGATTCCTCGACCAGATGTACTCCGCCGCGCTGCGTATGACGCGCAATCCCGCGGACGCCGAGGACCTGGTGCAGGAGACGTATGCCAAGGCGTACGGCTCGTTCCACCAGTTCCGCGAGGGCACGAATCTGAAGGCGTGGCTGTACCGCATCCTGACCAACACCTTCATCAACTCGTACCGCAAGAAGCAGCGTGAGCCCCAGCGCAGCGCCGCCGAGGAGATCGAGGACTGGCAGCTCGCCCGTGCCGAGTCGCACATGTCGACCGGTCTGCGCTCCGCCGAGTCGCAGGCCCTCGACCACCTGCCGGACTCCGACGTGAAGGAAGCGCTCCAGGCGATCCCCGAGGAATTCCGCATCGCCGTCTATCTCGCGGATGTCGAGGGCTTTGCGTACAAGGAGATCGCGGACATCATGGGTACACCCATCGGTACGGTGATGTCCCGACTGCACCGGGGCCGCCGCCAGTTGCGCGGCATGCTCGAGGACTACGCCCGCGACCGCGGGCTCGTTCCCGCGGGCGCCGGAGAGTCGTCGAACGATCTGAAAGGCTCGGGCTCATGAGCTGCGGAGAGCCGCACGAGACGGATTGCTCAGAGGTCCTGGATCATCTCTACGAGTTCCTCGACCATGAGATGCCCGACAGTGACTGCACCAAGTTCGAGGTGCACTTCGAGGAGTGCTCCCCGTGCCTGGAGAAGTACGGCCTGGAGCAGGCGGTGAAGAAGCTCGTCAAGCGCTGCTGCGGCAGTGACGACGTGCCCACCGATCTGCGGGCCAAGGTGATGGGGCGGATCGACCTCATCCGTTCGGGCCAGTTGGTGCCCGAGCAGGACATCGACATCACGGCGGCCGCCCAGGAGTGACCGCGGAACCTCCCTGAAGGGCCGTCGCGAGGTGATCGCGGCGGCCCTCATGCGTTCATCAGCTTGTATCACCCGATGGTGCGAATCGGCCGCCGACCGCCCTCACGCGCCGTCCAACTCGCTAGCGTGACAGGCGTGATGGGCGTGATGGCGATTCCACGAGCGGCACGGGTGTACATCGGCTGCGCCCTCCTCGGTGCCGCCGGGTGCGTCCTGCCGGCGCTGCGTCCGGGCGCGGGGACCCCCTGGGGCACCGTCGCGCTGCTCGCCGCCCTGTACGCCGGGTGCGAGCTGCCCGGCCGCTGCCCGCTGCTCGGCCGTGCGCTGGGCGGCTCGGCGCCCTTGGGAGCCGGATCGTTCTTTCCCGTCCTGCTCGCCTCGGCGCTGCTCCTGCCGCCCTCCGCCGCCGCGCTCACGGCGGTGCCCGGAGCGCTGCTCTCCCGCATCGAACAGCGGCCGGCCGGGGTGCGCCGGCTCTGGCGGGCCGGTCAGCTCGTGCTCGCCGTCTGGACCGCCTCCCTGGTCGCCGCCCTCCTGAGCTGCGACGACGTCCTCGGCCACGGGACGCACACCCCAGACTTCCCGTACGTCCTGCTGCCGGCCGGGGCCTCCGCGCTCACCTTCTGCCTGGTCCTGACCGCCCTCGACGGCGGAATCCGGACGACGGCCGAGGGCCTCGTCCCGGGCAGCGCCTGGCGCGGCCTCCTCGTCCGCGCCCTCACCCCGCACACCGCGCACGGGCTCGCCGGGCTGATGATGGCGGTGCTGTGGCGCAGTACGTACGGTCCCGTCGCCGCGCTCTTCGTCCTGCTGCCGATGTACATCTCCTGCTGGATCTTCGCCCAGTACCACCGCGAACGCGCCGCGCACCAGGCGACGATCCGCGCCCTGGTCCAGGCCGTCGACATCAAGGACGAGTACACCCGGGGGCACAGCGAACGGGTCGGCCGTGCCTCCGTGCTGATCGCCCGGGAGCTGGGGATGGCGGAGGAGCGCCTGGAGATCCTCCGCTTCGCGGGGATCCTCCACGACGTCGGCAAGCTCGGCGTACCGACCCGGGTGCTGAGGAAGGACGGGCCGCTGACACCCGAGGAGCGCCGGATCATCGAGCTGCACCCGGAGTACGGACACGAGATGGTCCGGGGCATCGGCTTCCTGGGCGAGGCACGGGCGGCGATCCTGCACCACCACGAGAAGATGGACGGGACCGGCTACCCGTACGGGCTCAGGGGCGCCCAGATCCCGGAGTTCGCCCGGGTGGTGGCGGTCGCCGACGCCTTCGACGCGATGACGTCGACCCGGTGCTACAGCAGGGCGCGGCCGGTGGAGACCGCGGTCGCGGAGCTGGAGCGGTGCGCGGGCACGCACTTCGACCCGCGGATGGTCCGGGCACTGGTCCGCGCGCTCGCCCAGCACGGCTGGCAGACGGCCGTCACCGCGGACGAGCCGGCGCTCCCGGGCGGGGGCGTGCCGCCGGCGAGGACCTCCGGCCCGGGCACCCCGCCCACTCCGGTGCGCGCTCCCGGCCCGGGTACCCCGGCCACTCCCGTGCGGACCTCCGGCGCAGGTACTCCGCCCACTCCGGTGCGCGCTTCCGGCCCGGGCACCCCGGTCACTCCAGTGCGGACCCCCGGCGCCGACGCCCCGCCCACTCCGGTGCGGACCTCCGGCGCGGGCTCCCCGCCCGATCCCGTGCGGATCTCCGGCCCGGGCACCCCGGTCACTCCCGTGGGGACCCCCGGCGCCGACGCCCCGCCCGATCCCTGCTTCCCGGCCCCCGCCCACGTCAAGGCGCCCCGCGCGGACGCCGTCCCGTCCGCCGCCGCTCGCGCACGCGGCACCGAGGCCCGCCGCGCAGGCCTCTCGGCGCCGAAGGCCCACGTCCCGCCCGGTGGGCGCGCGTGAGGCCCGGGGCGGTCACCGTCGGCGCGGTCCACGGGACCGCGCTCGTCCTCACCGTCGCCGGATTCGCCTCCACGCTCTGGTACGGGGTCGACGAGCCCGGTCACGCCCTCGCGTTCGGCGTGCTCATCGCGCTCGGCGAACTCGCCCGCTGGGGCGCACCACCCGTGCCCGGCGAGCTACCGGGCAGGGAGCCCGCGCCGATCGCCGCCGCCGGCGCCCTCGCCTACGCGCTGCTCGGCGAGAGCGCGGGCCGCGCCACCACCCACGGCGTCCTCCAGGTCATCGCCGTCGTCGTCGCAGCCGGGCTCGCCGGAATCGTCCCGCACATCGCCCGCGGCACGGGCCCCGACCTGGACCACCTGGCCCGGCGCATCCTCACCGTCGCCTTCGCCGCCCTCTGTTTCCAGCCGCTCTACAACGCGGGCGAGCTCACCCTCCCCCGTATCTCTTCGAGCACGGGAGGTACCCCCATCCTCGGCCAGGGCCCCTCCTACGCCCTCTACCTGCTGCTTCTGCTCGTCCTCACCGCCCTGTGCGACGCCGTGCTCGGCGCGACCATGCTCCGGGCCCGCACCCGCTACCCGTACGGCCCTCTCCTGCGCGACGAGCTGCGCGCCCTCCTCGGCATCGGCTCCGCGGTCTGCGCCACCGGCACCGTGATGGCCCTCGGAGTGGCCGCCGCGGGGCTCTGGGCGCTGCCCGTCTTCTGCGTACCGCTGCTGCTCACCCAGGTCTCGTTCCGGCGGTACGCGGCCGTGCGCACCACCAACCGGCAGACCATCGCCTCCCTCGCCCGTGCCACCGAGATCGCCGGATACACCGCCCCCGGGCACGCCCACCGCGTCGCCGCCCTCAGCGGCGCCGTCGGGCGCGAGCTGGGGCTCTCCGGGTCCGAGCTGACCGTGCTGGAGTACGCGGCGCTCATGCACGACATCGGACAGCTCTCCCTCGTCGACCCCGTCCCCGAGGGCGCCACGGCCCTCCTCCCCGCCGAGGAGCAGCGCCGGATCGCCCTCCTCGGCGGCGCGGTCGTCCGCCAGACCGGCGTCCCCGCGGCCGTCGCCGTCGTCGTGGAGCGCCAGGCCGACCCGTACCGCGACCAACCCCTGCCCGCCCGGATCGTCCGTACCGTCAACGCCTACGACGACCTCGCGGGCGACAGCGCCGGCGGGGCGCTCACCGCCCTGGAAAGGCTCCGCCTGTCCACGGCCCGCGACCACCAGCCGAAGGTCGTGGAATCCCTCGCCAGAGTCCTGGCGAGGGGCGGCGTCACCCCTGTCCCTCCTGGGTAACCCATGGGTAATGAGCGCGCGTCCAACCGGGCATGGTTGGATGCGAACAAGAGGGTGAAGCGACCGGCAGGCGGGAATCGTGAGGATCTTCGGGAAGGTACGGCATCGGCCCTCCGCCTCGTGGCGGCAGGCCACCGACCGCGCGTTCACGCTGATCGGCGACGGCCGGTACGAGGACGCGGGCGCGCTGCTGACCCGCGCGGCGGATCTGGAGCCCTGGCTCTCGGAGTCCTGGTTCAACCTGGCGCTGCTGCACAAGTTCCGGCACGACTGGGAGCAGGCGCGGGCCGCCGGGCTGCGCGCCGTCGCTCTCCTCGACAAGGAGACCGGCGCCCCGGACTGGTGGAACGTCGGCATCGCCGCCACCGCGCTCCAGGACTGGCCGCTGGCCCGCCGCGCCTGGCAGGCGTACGGGCTGAAGGTGCCGGGGGCCTCCGCCGGGACCGGTGAACCCGCCGGCATGGAGCTCGGCAGCGCCGCCGTCCGGCTCTCGCCCGAGGGCGAGGCCGAGGTCGTCTGGGGCCGCAGGCTCGACCCGGCCCGTATCGAGGTGCTGTCCATCCCGCTGCCGTCCTCCGGCCGGCGCTGGGGCGAGGTCGTCCTCCACGACGGCGTGCCCAATGGCGAGCGCACCACCACCGCGGGCCCCTCCTACCCCGTCTTCGACGAGATCGAGCTGTGGGCCCCCTCGCCCGTCCCCACCTGGGTGGTCCTCCTGGAGGCCGCCACCGAGGCCGACCGCGACGCCCTGGAGCAGCTCGCCGCGGACGCCGGATTCGCCGCCGAGGACTGGTCCTCGTCGGTCCGGCTGCTCTGTCGCGCCTGCTCCGAGTCGACGATGCCCAGCGCCGAGGGCGAGGGCGAGCATCTCGACCCCCACGACCACAGCGAACCGGGCCACCCCGGCCCCCTCGGTCACCGCTCGCCCGGCGAGCTCTGGGTCCCCGAACGGGAGTGCGGGATCGCCGCGCCCGTCGGCCTGGTCCGCGGGCTTCTCGACGGCTGGGTGGCGGACAGCCCGGACAGCCGCGAGTGGCGGGATCTCGAAGAGGTCTGCTGATCCGCCCGGATCATGCCCTTAGGCTGTACGGGAACATCGACTGGGGTTCTGAGGAAGGCGTGCGGCGGAATGGCGCAGCAGGAGACTGACGAGCAGATCAACGACGGTTTCGTCGTCGACACGGAGGACTGCGAGGCGCGTGAGCTCGCGTACCGCGAGCGCGGCACGGCGCGCCCGATCACGGTCGTCGGCAACCCGGTGCTCCACAAGGAGTGCAAGGACGTCACCGACTTCGGCGACGAGCTCGCGGCGCTGATCGACGACATGTTCGCCAGCCAGAAGGCGGCCGAGGGCGTGGGCCTCGCCGCGAACCAGATCGGTGTGGACCTCAAGGTCTTCGTCTACGACTGCCCCGACGACGAGGGCGTGCGGCACACCGGTGTCGTCGTCAACCCGGTGCTCCAGGACCTGCCGGCCGACCGCCGCATCCTGGACGACTCCAACGAGGGCTGCCTGTCGGTCCCGACCGCGTACGCCTCGCTGGCCCGCCCGGACTACGCCGAGGTCCACGGCCAGGACGCCCAGGGCAACCCGATCAAGGTCCGCGGCACCGGCTACTTCGCCCGCTGCCTCCAGCACGAGACGGACCACCTGTACGGCTACCTGTACATCGACCGCCTCTCCAAGCGGGACCGCAAGGACGCGCTGCGCCAGATGGAAGAGGGCACCCCGCGCTACGAGACCGTCCCGAACGACTGATCTCGCTCCCGTACGCATGCATGACGAAGGGCCCCGCTCCCCCCGGAGCGGGGCCCTTCGTCATCTGCGGCAGGGACCTAGAAGTCCTCGTCCAGGTCGACCGAACCCTCGACCGCGACCTGGTAGGCCGACGGCCGGCGCTCGAAGAAGTTCGTCAGCTCCTGGACGCCCTGGAGCTCCATGAAGGAGAAGGGGTTGTCGGAGCCGTAGACCGGCGAGAGGCCGAGGCGCACGAGGCGCTGGTCGGCGACGCACTGGAGGTACTCGCGCATCGACTCGGTGTTCATGCCGGGGAGGCCGTCACCGCAGAGGTCGCGGCCGAACTGCAGTTCGGCTTCGACGGCTTCCTTGATCATGGCGGTGATCTGTCGGCCGAGTTCGTCGTCGAAGAGGTCGGGCTCTTCCTGTCGCACGGTGTCGACGAACGCGAAAGCGGCGTCCATGTGGCAACTTTCGTCGCGGAACACCCAGTTGGTGCCGGTCGCGAGGCCGTGCAGCAGACCGCGGGACCGGAACCAGTACACGTAGGCGAAGGCGCCGTAGAAGAACAGGCCCTCGATGCACGCGGCGAAGCAGATCAGGTTCAGCAGGAAGCGGCGGCGGTCGGCCTGGGTCTCCAGCCGGTCGATCTTCTCGACCGAGTCCATCCACTTGAAGCAGAACTGCGCCTTCTCGCGGATGGAGGGGATGTTCTCGACGGCGGCGAACGCGGCGGCGCGGTCCTCCGGGTCGGGCAGGTAGGTGTCGAGCAGCGTCAGATAGAACTGGACGTGCACGGCCTCCTCGAACAGCTGGCGCGAGAGGTACAGCCGCGCCTCGGGGGAGTTGATGTGCTTGTACAGCGTCAGCACGAGGTTGTTGGCGACGATCGAGTCGCCGGTCGCGAAGAACGCGACCAGACGGCCGATCATGTGCTGCTCACCCGGCGTCAGCTTGGCGAGGTCGGCGACGTCCGAGTGGAGGTCGACCTCCTCCACCGTCCACGTGTTCTTGATCGCGTCCCGGTAGCGCTCGTAGAAGTCCGGGTAGCGCATCGGACGCAGGGTCAGCTCGAAGCCCGGGTCGAGGAGGTTCTTCTGATCGTTGGCACTCATTACTGGCAGGCCTCGCAGGACTCGGGGTTTTCGAGGGAGCAGGCGACGGCCTCTTCGGGGGTCGCCTGTACGGGGATGGGGGCGCTGGCCTGGGCCGCGCGGGCGATCCGCGTCGCCGGGCGGGAGCGCAGGTAGTACGTCGTCTTCAGGCCCTGCTTCCAGGCGTACGCGTACATCGACGACAGCTTGCCGATCGTCGGCGTCTCCAGGAACAGGTTCAGGGACTGCGACTGGTCCAGGAACGGCGTACGGGCCGCCGCCATGTCGATCAGGCCGCGCTGCGGGATCTCCCACGCCGTCCGGTACAGCTCGCGCACCTCGGCCGGGACCCAGGTGAAGCCGGACACCGAGCCGTTGGACTCGCGCAGCGCCTCACGGGTCTGCGCGTCCCACACGCCGAGCTTCTTCAGCTCGTCGACCAGGTACGAGTTGACCTGGAGGAACTCACCGGAGAGCGTCTCGCGCTTGAACAGGTTGGAGACCTGCGGCTCGATGCACTCGTACACGCCCGCGATCGAGGCGATGGTCGCCGTCGGCGCGATGGCGAGCAGGAGGCTGTTGCGCATCCCGACGGCGGCGATCCGCTCGCGCAGCGCGGCCCAGCGCTCGGGCCAGTTGAGCTCGACGTCGTAGTGGTCGGGGTGCAGGACACCGCGGGCCGTACGGGTCTTGTCCCAGGCCGGCACCGGACCGTTGCGCTCGGCGAGGTCGGCGGACGCCTCGTACGCGGCGAGCATGATCCGCTCGGCGATCCGGGTGGACAGCGCGCGCGCCTCGGGCGAGTCGAAGGGCAGCTTCAGCTGGAAGAAGACGTCCTGGAGGCCCATCGCGCCCAGGCCCACCGGGCGCCAGCGGGCGTTGGAGTTGCCGGCCTGCTCGGTCGGGTAGAAGTTGATGTCCACGACCCGGTCGAGGAACGTGACGGCCGTACGGACGGTCGCGTCGAGCCGCTCCCAGTCGATGGAGCCGTTCAGGACGAAGGCACCGAGGTTGACCGAGCCCAGGTTGCAGACCGCCGTCTCGCCGTCGTCCGTGACCTCCAGGATCTCCGTGCAGAGGTTGGAGGAGTGGACCGTGTGGCCCGGCTCGGCGGTCTGGTTGGCCGTGCGGTTCGAGGCGTCCTTGAACGTCATCCAGCCGTTGCCGGTCTGGGCCAGGGTCCGCATCATCCGGCCGTACAGGTCACGGGCGGGCATGGTCTTGCGGGCCAGGCCCTTCGCCTCGGCGGCCCGGTACGCGGCGTCGAACTCCGCGCCCCACAGGTCGACCAGCTCGGGCACGTCGGCCGGGGAGAACAGCGACCAGTCGGCGTCCGCGTTGACCCGGCGCATGAACTCGTCCGGGATCCAGTGCGCGAGGTTCAGGTTGTGCGTGCGCCGGGCGTCCTCACCGGTGTTGTCACGCAGCTCCAGGAACTCCTCGATGTCCGCGTGCCAGGTCTCCAGGTAGACCGCGGCCGCGCCCTTGCGCCGGCCGCCCTGGTTCACGGCGGCGACGGAGGCGTCGAGCGTCTTCAGGAACGGCACGATGCCGTTGGAGTGCCCGTTGGTGCCGCGGATCAGCGAACCGCGGGCGCGGATGCGGGAGTACGAGAGCCCGATGCCGCCGGCGTGCTTGGAGAGCCGCGCCACCTGGTGGTAGCGGTCGTAGATCGAGTCCAGCTCGTCCAGCGGGGAGTCCAGCAGATAGCAGGAGGACATCTGCGGGTGGCGGGTGCCGGAGTTGAAGAGCGTGGGGGAGGAGGGCAGGTAGTCGAGCCGGCTCATCAGCCCGTACAGCGCCGCGACCTCGTCCAGCGCGCGGGTGGAGTCGTCCTCCGCCAGACCGCAGGCGACGCGCAGCATGAAGTGCTGCGGGGTCTCGATCACCTTGCGGGTGATCGGGTGGCGCAGCAGGTAGCGGGAGAAGAGGGTGCGCAGACCGAAGTAGCCGAAGCGGTCGTCCGCGTCCGCGTCGATGAGCGCGTCGAGCCGCTCGGAGTGCAGCCGGACGAACTCGGCCGTGCGGTCGGCGATCAGGCCCTCGTGGTGACCGACGGCGACCGAGGCGGAGAAGGAGTACGCGCCCTGTCCGGCCGCCTCGTCCGCGATGGTGATCGTCAGGAGCCGGGCGGCGAGCCGGGAGTACGCCGGGTCCTCGGCGATCAGACCGGCGGCCGCTTCCGTGGCCAGCTCGCGCAGCTCGGCCTCGTCCGAACCGGCGTTGCGGCCGCGGAGCGCGGCGGCGGCGACCTTGCCGGGGTCGGTGTCGGGGAGATCGGCGGTGAGGTCGGTCAGGGTCCGCAGAAGCACGGTCCCGGGTCCGTCGCTCTCGATCGCTGCGGCCGGATCGGCGGGCGCGATGGTCACGTGGGGGCTCTCCCTCGCTCGGCTCGGGGCCGGCGGGGGGAAGGCGGGCGGCCGCGCGCCCCGTACGCAGGGCAGCGCCGCGCCGCGGCCCACTCCGCGAGGCCCGGACGTCTGTGCACCCGGAACGGAAGGACCGGGCGCGCTGTCCACAGGTCTTCGGACTCGGCCGGTGTGCAAGCACACAGAAACCACACCGTTGCGGGACAGTTCCGGATTTCCACCGGATTCCCCTGCGAGGACAGCGAGCACGAGCATACATGTGGGGGGCGCTCCTCGAAGCACCCCCCACATGTTGTGTCGTTGGCGGCTCAGAGCTCCAAGCCGTATGTGTACAGGGGATCCATGTCGGCCAGCGGCTTCCAGTCCCGTTCGGGGGTACGGGCGAAGCCCATCCGCTCGTAGATCCGGTGCGCGGAGGCCATGTTCGACTGGGTGGAGAGCACCAGTCGCCGGCATCCCGGGGTCTCCCGCGCCCGCTCCACGCAGACCCGTACGAGCGCCTCGCCGACGCCCCGGCCGCGCGCGTCCTTCGCCACGGCGAGCATCCGGAACTCGGCCTCGCCCTCGCCCGCGATGTCGGCCCACTCCCCGCCGCCCATGGCGAAGGTCACGCCGCCGAGCACCGTGCCGGCGAAGTCCACCGCCACCAGCACCTCCGCCTCGGCGTCCCGCCTGGCCACGTCCCGCAGCAGATGCAGATAGGCGTCGTCCTCGCCGAAGTCGAGGTGTCCGTCGTCGAGAAAGGCGCGCGCGGTGACCTCGCCGAGGGCCTCGTACTCCTCGGGCCGTACCGCCCTGATGGTGAAGTCCATGGGTGCAGTCTGCCTCGGGGCCACGGCGAAGGGCCCGGGATTTCCTCTCGGAGATCCCGGGCCCTCGCGCGTACCGGAACGTCAGTGACCGGCGCCGACCTTGGGGAGCGCCTTGACGCCCGCGTCGCCCGCGTCCGCCGTGTAGTCCGACGGAGACGTCTCGTCCACGCCCTCGGGCGCCTTGACGGCCTTCAGGACGAAGGTCAGGACGACGGTGACGATCACGTTGATCACGAAGGCGGTGAGACCGATGTAGCCGATCTCGCCGATGCCCGGGATCTCGGCGGACGAGCCGCCGAAGTGCTTCTGGGTCGGGCTGGCCACGCCGTACGCCGCCGCCGTGCCGTAGACCATGCCGACGGCCCAGCCGGCGAGCAGCGCCCAGCGGTGGAACCAGCGGGTGAACAGACCGCCGACCAGCGCCGGGAGGGTCTGCAGGATCCAGATGCCACCGAGCAGCTGGAAGTTGATCGCCACCGTCTTGTCCATGGTGAGGACGAAGGCCAGCGCGCCGACCTTCACCAGGAGCGACACCAGCTTGGACACCTTGGTCTCCTGCTCCGGCGTGGCGTCCGGCTTCAGGAAGTCCTTGTAGATGTTGCGGGTGAAGAGGTTGGCGGCGGCGATCGACATGATCGCGGCGGGCACCAGCGCGCCGATGCCGATGGCGGCGAAGGCCACGCCCGCGAACCAGTCCGGGAACATGTTCTCGAAGAGCTGCGGGATCGCGAGCTGACCGTTGGTGACCTTCACGCCGGCGGCGATCGCCATGAAGCCGAGCAGCGCCAGCAGACCCAGCATCAGCGAGTACAGCGGCAGGATCGTGGTGTTGCGGCGGATCACGTCACGGCTGCGCGAGGAGAGCGTCGCCGTGATCGAGTGCGGGTACATGAAGAGCGCGAGCGCCGAGCCGAGCGCGAGCGTCGCGTAGCCCCACTGGCCCATCTCGCCCGGCACCAGCGCGCCGCGCGGCTTCTCGGTGGCGGGGTTGATCGTCGCGTACGCCTCGCCGGCCTTGGCGAAGATCTCGTCGAAGCCGCCCAGCTTGATCGGGATGTAGATGATCGCCACCGCGATGACGATGTAGATCAGCGTGTCCTTGACGAAGGCGATGAGCGCCGGCGCTCGGAGACCCGAGGAGTAGGTGTACGCGGCGAGGACGCCGAAGGCGATGAGCAGCGGCAGGTCCTTGATGAACCAGTGCGTGTTCTCGCCGCCGCCCACGCCCATCACGTCCAGGACGGCCTGGATGCCGACCAGCTGGAGCGCGATGTACGGCATGGTGGCGAGGATGCCGGTGACGGCGACCGCGAGCGACAGGCCCTTGGAGCCGAAGCGGCCGCGGACGAAGTCGGAGGTGGTGACGTAGCCGTGCTTGTGCGACACCGACCAGAGGCGCGGCAGGAAGGTGAAGATCAGCGGGTACACGAGGATCGTGTACGGGACGGCGAAGAAGCCGGCCGCGCCCGCCGCGTAGATGGCCGCCGGGACGGCGACGAAGGTGTACGCGGTGTAGAGGTCGCCGCCGAGCAGGAACCAGGTCACCCAGGTGCCGAACGAGCGGCCGCCCAGACCCCATTCGTCGAGGCTGTTCTCGTTCTCGGCTCTGCGCCAGCGCGAGGCGAGGAACCCCATGACCGTGACGGCCAGGAAGAAGAAGATGAAGACGGCGAGTGCGACGCCGTTCACGCCGTCCTTCACTTCGACGCACCTTCCTTGCGGGCGCGCTGGTCACGCTGCCACAGCTTGTAAGCGATCATGGTCAGCACGGTCGAGATGACGACCCAGGCCATCTGGTACCAGTAGAAGAACGGGATGCCGGCGAAGGTCGGTTCGACCTTCGCGTACGAACTCACCCAGAGCATCGCCACGAATGGCGCGATCAGACAGAGCGCGACCACCACACGGACCGGTGTGACGACCGGTTGTTTCCCTTGTGTCACTTCAGACATACGGCGACTCCGTCCCCTCGCTGAACACCATGGATCGCATGGATCACCTGCGTAATGCGCGTGAAATCTAGGGGACTGTTTCGCTCCATGGAACCCCCGTCCGAATAACGGACGGGTGTCGATCTGTGCGGTCCGGCGGAGACGACAATGCCCCGACACTCCTCACGGATGTGCCGGGGCATCGGTTCACGCCGAAGTGGCGCGTTCCGCTCAGCCGTTGGGCCGCTGAAGCCTTGCCACGAACTTGTACCGGTCGCCGCGGTAGACCGAGCGCACCCACTCGACCGGCTCGCCCTGCGCGTCCAGCGAGTGACGGGAGAGCATCAGCATCGGCAGGCCCACGTCCGTGCCGAGCAGGCCGGCCTCGCGCGGGGTGGCGAGGGAGGTCTCGATGGTCTCCTCGGCCTCGGCCAGATGGACGTCGTACACCTCGGCGAGCGCCGTGTAGAGCGAGGTGTACTTCACCAGCGAGCGCCGCAGCGCCGGGAAGCGCTTGGCGGACAGGTGCGTGGTCTCGATCGCCATCGGCTCGCCGCTCGCGAGGCGCAGCCGCTCGATCCGCAGCACGCGCCCGCCGGGCGAGATGTCGAGCAGTCCGGCGAGGGTGTCGTCGGCGGTGACGTACCCGATGTCGAGCAGCTGCGAGGTGGGCTCCAGGCCCTGGGCGCGCATGTCCTCGGTGTACGAGGTGAGCTGGAGCGCCTGCGAGACCTTGGGCTTGGCCACGAAGGTGCCCTTGCCCTGGATCCGCTCCAGGCGGCCCTCGACGACCAGTTCCTGCAGGGCCTGACGCACGGTGGTGCGCGAGGTGTCGAACTCCGCGGCGAGGGTGCGCTCCGGCGGGACCGGTGTGCCGGGCGGCAGGGTCTCCGTCATGTCGAGCAAGTGCCGCTTCAGTCGGTAGTACTTGGGTACGCGCGCGGTGCGGGTGGTGACCCCGCTGTCTTTCTCCGTACTGCCCGCGTCCGTGGCCATGGCCTGCCTTCCCGACTCCTGTGCTGCTGCCGTCACCGGCTCCTCCGTCTGTCGCGGCTCACATGGTGGCACGGACCGGTCACGGGTCGTCGCCCTCCCTCAGGTGTCGGTCCGATAACGGACGCGACTGCCCTTCTTATACACCCTTGACACCCCTAAAGGTCTAGGCCAAGCTCCGGGTACTGGTCTAAACCATTAAAGACCAGGTCCCAGCCCCACGAGCACTACTCGACGTATGTCTTCGCGCGGTGGGGGGGTTGCAGGCATCCCTGAGGAGGGTGGCGTGAAGCGCAAGCTCATCGCGGCGATCGGCGTCGCGGGCATCATGGTCGGTATCGCTGCGTGCGGTTCGGACAAGAGCGGGGACAACGCCGGCGGAGACGCCAAGGAGCTCACCGTCTGGCTGACGGTCGACGCCCAGAACAACTGGCCCGACCTGGTCAAGGCCGCCGACGACGCGGTCACCAAGAAGCACCCCGGCGTCAAGATCAAGCACGAGTACTACGGCTGGCCGGACAAGAACACCAAGCTCGACGCGGTGCTCGCCACGGACAAGGCCCCGGACGTTGTCGAGATGGGCAACTCCGAGATGATCAGCTACATGGCCAAGGGCGCCTTCGCCGAGGTCGACGCGTCGAAGTTCGAGAACTCGGACAAGTGGCTCGACGCCCTCAAGGACTCGGTCACCTACAACGGCAAGACCTACGGTGTCCCCTACTACGCCGGTGGCCGCGTGGGCACCTGGCGCAAGGACATCGCCGCCGAGGTCGGCGTCAAGGCCGCCCCGAAGACCTGGGCCGAGCTGACCGCCGCCCTCGACGCCATCCAGAAGAAGAAGGGCGACAAGTTCAGCGCCTGGTACCAGCCGTCGCCCGACTGGTACGCCGCGATGTCCTTCGTCTTCGAGGCCGGCGGCTCCATCGCCAAGCAGGAGGGCGAGACCTGGAAGGCGAACCTGTCCTCGCCGGAGTCCGTCAAGGGCCTCAACGAGTACAAGACCATCCTCGACAAGTACATGCACGGCGACAAGACCAAGGACGAGGCCGACCGCCCGGTCGTCTTCGGCCAGGGCAACGCCGCCACCATGTTCGCCGCCGGCTGGGAGGGCGCCACCGCGGCCGACCCGAAGAGCGACAAGGTCGGCGGACTCGCCGACAAGCTCGAGAACTTCGTGATGCCCGGCCCGTCCGGCAAGAACCTCCCGGTCTTCCTCGGCGGCTCCGACCTGGCCATCCCGGTCAAGTCCAAGGCGCAGGGCCTCGCGGCCGAGTGGATCAACGCCTTCACCGGTGCCGAGGGCCAGAAGGGCCTCGTCGCCAAGGGCAACCTGCCCAACAACAAGGCGGACCTCGCCCCGCTGAAGAACGACCCGGCCACCACGGTCGCCGCCACGGCCGCCGAGTCCAGCTGGTTCGTCCCGACCGCTCCGGGCTGGGGTCAGGTCGAGAAGGCCCAGATCCTCAAGACGATGCTGATCGACATCGCGAACGGCAAGAAGTCGGTCGAGGCCGCCGCCAAGGACGCGGACGCCGCGATCGACAAGGTCATCAACACCAAGTGACCTACGAGCAGGGCCCCGTCGGTCACGACGACGGGGCCCTGCTGCCCGTACCACGAGAGGGATCGCTGAGGAGCACGGGATGAGTGCCGCAGACACAACCACCGCGAAGGTGCCGCCGGTGCGGCAATCGCCACCATCCGGCCCGGGGGCCGGTGCCCCGAAGCCGGGGAAGAAGCCCACCAACGGCGGAGGCGGAGTCCCCTGGCTCCTGCTCGCGCCGTGCCTGCTCGTCCTGCTCCTGGTGCTCGGCTATCCGATCGTGCGCCTGGTCACCCTCTCCTTCCAGCACTTCGGACAACCGCAGCTCTGGGGCTTCCAGGAGGCGGAGTCCGCCGGCTTCTCGAACTTCGCGAAGATCCTCGGCGACAGCGAGTTCTGGACCGTCGTCCTGCGCACCGTGATCTTCACGGTCGGCGCGGTCGTCCTCACCATGGTCCTCGGCATGATGATCGCGCTGCTGCTGCAGAAGGTCTCCGGCTGGGTCAAGGCCCTCATCAACATCGTGCTCGTGGCGAGCTGGGGCATGCCCATCATCGTCGCCACCGCCATCTTCAAGTGGCTCTTCGACGCCGACTACGGCGTGCTCAACTGGCTGCTGAGCAGGCTGCCCGGCGTCGACATGATCGGCCACAACTGGTTCGCCAGCGGGCCGCAGGGCCTCGCCGTGATCATGCTGCTCGTCGTCTGGGGCGCCGTGCCCTTCGTCGTCATCACGCTGAGCGCCGGCCTCACCCAGGTCCCCAAGGAGCTCGAAGAGGCCGCCCGTCTCGACGGCGCCGGAGCCTGGGGCGTCTTCCGCTTCGTCACCCTGCCCATCCTCAAGCCGATCATCGTCATGCTGACGACCCTCTCGGTGATCTGGGACATGGGTGTCTTCCCGCAGGTCTACGTGATGCGCAACGGCCACCCCGAGGCGGAGTTCCAGCTGCTCACCACGTACTCGTTCGACAAGGCGTTCGTCGTCAACGACTACGGCACCGGCTCCGCGATCGCGCTCGTCACGGTCATCCTGCTGCTCGGAGTGGTCGCCGTGTACATGCGTCAGATGCTCAAGATCGGAGAGGTGGAGTGACCACGATCACCGCGGCCCCCGCCGTCACCCGCCGCCGCAAGTCCAAGCTCGGCTGGAACCTGCTCGGTCTCCTCGTCTTCGTCGTCGTCGGCTTCCCCGTCTACTGGATGGTGAACACGGCCCTGAAGCCGGCCAAGGACGCCATCGACCCCAACCCGCACTTCTTCCCCACCACGCTCACGGTCGAGAACTTCAAGCGCGCGCTGGAGATCGCCGACTTCTGGGGCCCGGTCACCCGCAGCCTCGTCGTCTCGTCCGTGGTCGTCGTCATCGGCATCGTCGTCGGAATGCTGGCGGCGCTCGCCATCTCCCGCTTCGCCTTCCGCGGCCGCAAGATCGTCATCGTCGGCATCCTCGCCGTCCAGATGGTCCCGCTCGTGGCGATGATCATCCCGGTCTTCCTCATGCTGAACGACCTCGGTCAGTACGACCGGCTCACCGGCCTGATCATCACGTACCTGACCTTCATCCTCCCCTTCACGGTGTGGACGCTGCGCGGTTTCATCGTCAACATCCCCAAGGAGCTGGAGGAGGCGGCCCAGGTCGACGGCTGCACCCGCACCGGCGCCTTCATCCGGGTCGTCTTCCCGCTGCTCGCCCCGGGCATGGTCGCCACCTCCGTCTACGGCTTCATCCAGGCGTGGAACGAGTACCTGTACGCGCTGATGCTGATGAGCCAGCAGAACCAGACGGCCACCGTCTGGCTCTCCAACTTCATCACGAAGAACGGCACGGAGTACGCCCCGATGATGGCGGGCTCCACCATGATGGCCGTCCCCATCGTGATCCTCTTCCTCCTCGTCCAGCGCAAGATGGCCGCCGGCCTGACGGCCGGCGCGGTGAAGGGATAACGCCGCCCCATGACCACACTCGTACGCGCCTCGGACACCCTGACCCGCGACGCGCTCACCGTCCTCCAGCCCGGCTTCGTCGGCACGACGGCGCCCGACTGGCTGCTCCGCAGGATCGGCGAGGGGCTCTCCTCCGTCGGCCTGTTCGGCCGGAACATCGCCTCCCCCGAGCAGCTCGCCCTGCTCACCGCGCAGCTGCGGGCCGAGCGGGACGACGTCCTCGTCGCCATCGACGAGGAGGGCGGGGACGTCACCCGCCTGGAGGTCCGCAACGGCTCCTCCTTCCCCGGCAACTACGCCCTGGGCTCCGTCGACGACGTGGACCTCACCCGCGCCGTGGCCGAGGAGCTCGGCCGCCGGCTCGCCGTGTGCGGGGTCGACCTCAACTGGGCGCCCTCGGCCGATGTGAACTCCAACGCCGACAACCCGGTCATCGGCGTCCGGTCCTTCGGCCCGGGCCCCGAGCTGGTCGCCCGGCACACCGTGGCGTACGTCGAGGGCCTCCAGGCCGTCGGCGTCGCCGCCTGCACCAAGCACTTCCCCGGGCACGGCGACACCAACGTGGACTCCCACCACGCGATGCCCCGGATCGATGTGGATCTGGACACACTGCACGCCCGTGAGCTGGTACCTTTCCGCGCCGCGATCGCGGCGGGTACCAAAGCGGTGATGAGCGCGCATATCCTGCTCTCCGCGCTCGACCGGGACCGTCCGGCGACCTTGAGCCCGCAGATCCTGACCGGTCTGCTGCGCAAGGAGCTGGGCTTCGACGGGCTGATCGTCACCGATGGCATGGAGATGCAGGCCATCGCGTCGACGTACGGCATCGAGCGCGGATCCGTCCTCGCGATCGCCGCGGGCGCCGACGCCATCTGCGTCGGCGGCGGGCTGGCCGACGAGGACACCGTACTGCGCCTGCGCGACGCGCTGGTCGATGCGGTACGAACCGGTGAACTGCCCGAGGAGCGGCTGGCGGACGCTGCGGCGCGTGTACGCGCCCTGGCGGCCTGGACCCAGGCGCACCGGGCCAGGGGGGCTGTATCGGGGCCGGGCGCGGCAGTGCAGGAGGGGACCGCGCCCGGCACCGAGATCGGACTGGTCGCCGCCCGCCGAGCCGTCAGGACGACGGGGGAGCGGCCGTACACCCCGATGACCAGCGCCCCCTATGTCGCCGCCTTCACGCCGGTCGCCAACATCGCGGTCGGTGACGAGACGCCGTGGGGTGTCGCGGCGGAGCTGGAGCGGCTGCTGCCCGGCACCGAGACGGACGCCTACGACCAGCCCGACGTGGACGCGGTCCTCGCCGCCGCGGGGGAGCGACGGATCGTCGCGGTCGTACGGGACGCCCACCGGCACCCGTGGATGACCGAGGCCCTGGACGCCCTCCTCGCGGCCCGGCCGGACACGGTCGTGGTGGAGATGGGTCTGAACGAGGCGGAGCCCCGCGGCGCCCTCCACATCGCCACGCACGGCGCGGCCCGGGTCTGCGGCCGCGCGGCGGCGGAGACCATCGCCGGCCTCTGAGACCGGTACGAGAGGGGCGGGGGGGGGGGGTGGGGGTCTGTGGGGGGCCGTGGCGGGTGGGGGGAGTGTGGGCGTGTGTGGAGCTCTGGGGGTGTGG